>DURM01000012.1 GCA_012837335.1 Bacillota bacterium | reverse complement strand
AGTTGGAGAAGTTGTCGTTATCGGTTTTGACTCTGGTAAACTGCAGCTGGATGCAATTAAATCCGGACTGATGGCCGGTGCAATTACCCAGAATCCGGTTGGAATCGGCTATGAAGCAGTTAAGGCTGCTGTAATGGCTATCAGAGGCGAGCCCCTTGAGCCGGTAATCGATACAGGTTACTACTGGTTCGATCTAAACAGCATTAATTCCAGTATAATTGCTCCACTGCTGTATGAATAATTTCTGCCGATGTAAAAAATCTATATGACACCCAGAGCGGCTGCGGAGTATCTACTCCGGGCCGCTTTTTTGTGATATATTTAAAATAGGTTCAAATTAACTAGTTAGGTGGGATGCAGAATTGGAGCAGTTAAATAAATTACGGGATAGTCTATCGGAAAAAGAAGTAAAGCAGGTGGATTTAGTCTTATGGGAGAGGATTATTACTAGATTAAGAGAGTTCTCGCCTAAATGTAACCAGTGTATGGCGTATTTAACAGAGGCTGATGAATCATTTAATGCTTTAATTGCGGCTGAAGACAGCAGCAAGAAGACGGCGGTAAAGGCAAATCAAACGCTGAAAAACGAGATTATCAGCCATCTGCAAAAAGAACATCACCTGGTACCGGAAGGTTACTATATCGCAACTTTTATGGCCCTTGGCGTAAGCCTTGGAATGGTATTTGGAATGGTTGTCTTTGACAACATTGGTTTGGGGATGCCTCTAGGTATTGCAATTGGAGCTGGAATTGGTGCTGGGAAAGATGCTGATGCTAAAAAGAAAGGGTTAACCATATAGATTGGAGGGCGTTAGCTGTGGGAGTGGTAGCAATTATTGGTGCAGGTATGATGGGTTCGGCTATGGCAATGCCGCTTGCAGATAATGGCCATAAGGTAAGGCTAGTCGGAACTCATCTCGATCGGGAGATTATTGACAGAGTTCGGTCTGATAACTATCATCCAACTTTAAAGCGTTATCTTCCTGGTGGTGTTATTCCTGATCATGTTGAAAATATATCTGTGGCCGTGGAGGGTGCTGACCTGATTATCTGCGGAGTCAGCAGTTTTGGGGTTGACTGGTTCTGTGAGCATGTGATTCCGCAGCTGCCAAGTGGTGTGCCGGTCCTGGCAGTTACTAAGGGATTAGCTGAAGGTCAGAATGGAGCGCTGGATACTTTTCCACATGTTTTTGCATCCTATCTAAAACCGGGACAAAAAATCTCCTTTAATGCAATTGGAGGACCCTGCACCAGCTATGAACTGGCTGATCGCCGCCATTCCCATGTTTATTTCTGCGGAAGCGATCAGGGTGTACTCGACCACCTTAGATCTTTGTTGACCACAGATTACTATCACATCTCAATTTCAACTGATGTTATTGGGATCGAAAGCGCTGTCGCTTTGAAAAATGCCTATGCCTTAGCTGTGACATTGGCTGTTGGCCAGCAGGAGCGGGACCATGGAGAAGGCTGTCAGCTGGCATACAATCCTCAGGCTGCTCTATTTGGACAGAGTGTACGGGAGATGTCTCTGCTCTTAAAAATGATGGGTGGGGCACCGGAAAGCCTAATCGCAGGAATCGCCGATTTATATGTAACTATCTTTGGGGGGCGGACACGCCTGCTGGGAACTCTCCTTGGCCGTGGCCTTTCATTTGCTGAAGCCATGGAGCGGTTAGCTGGAGTGACGCTTGAATCTGTTGCTATCACCAACCGGATCGCCAAAGCTGTTCGCGTGCGAGCTGCAAAGGGCGAGATCGAGCTGAGTAAATTGCCGCTTTTGATGCATATTGATGAAATCATTAACCAAAGTGCAGAAGTGAACATTCCATGGCATATGTTTACTAATTACTAAGGCGAGTTCCACAATGGGGACAGTATTGATAATAAGGTTCGGCTTGAGCCGAACAGCTGGGACAGATTCGAGTGGACGGCGAGCCTCCACAGAGGATCTGTTCTTTTTTTATCTCGACCGACTCACCGGCTTCGATTTTTTCACCTAATGTTTTTTCAATCTCGCAGATTCGGCTGCAGCATTGCGTTTGGATATAGTAGCGTTTGTTCCAGCGCCATAACGGGATGAAAAAGAAATGAAAATAGTAGTAGCTTTTAATTATTTCGTAGCGGCCGTATGCTTCGCAGACAGGGCAGATAACCGCTGTTTCAGTGTGGATCCTTTCGCTTTTACTCTGCACTCCGAAGATACCAATGAAAAACATACTATCACTCCCCACTGATATTATAAACCAGAAGTATCTCTGTTTACAATTGACAGTGATGCCTATACTGTATATAATGTATATATACAGAACGAACGTTATGATCAGGTGGTGATGGTTTGGAGATTGTACTTAGTAATTCCAGCGGTCTGCCTCTGTATGAGCAGATCGCTTCGCAGATTAAAAACATGATTATCTCAGGAGAATTGAAATCCGGTGAAGCGCTGCCATCCATGCGCTATCTGGCGAAAGAACTGCGGATCAGTGTGATTACTACCAAAAGGGCTTATGAAGAGCTGGAGCGGGAAGGATTCATTACTACAGTGCAGGGAAAAGGATCTTTTGTCAGTGAGAAAAACATGGAGATTATTCGAGAAGAACAGCTGCGGG
Source organism: Bacillota bacterium (assembly GCA_012837335.1). Taxonomy (NCBI): domain Bacteria; kingdom Bacillati; phylum Bacillota; species Bacillota bacterium. The sequence goes on along the minus strand of DURM01000012.1, from coordinate 24,446 downwards.
TTGCTGAAGAGCATTTGGAAGTGGCGGTCAGAGCCGGAAAACAGGCAGGGATATCGTTAGAAGAACTAATCACAGTGCTGGAGATGTTTTATAGGGAAGGGGAGTAAAGAAATGAGCAGTGTTATCGAAATCAACGGCTTAACAAAACATTATGACGGATTTACACTGGATAAGATCAGCTTTTCCCAGCCGCAGGGGAGTATTATGGGTTTTATTGGTGAAAACGGAGCCGGAAAGAGCACTACCATCAAACTGATCCTAAATGTTATTCATCGAGATGAAGGTGAAATCAAAGTTTTCGGGCGAGACAATTTGACTTATGGAGCTGAAATCAAGGAGCAGATTGGTGTGGTTTATGATGAAAGCAGTTTTCCTGAAAGCATGACTGCCACAAACATCAATGCTTTTATGAGCCGTATTTACCGGAATTGGGATCACCAAGCCTACTTCCGCTATCTCGATCAGTTTGGGCTGCCGAATAACAAGGAAATAAAGACTTTTTCCCGGGGCATGAAAATGAAGCTTTCGATTGCGACAGCTTTGTCCCATCGCGCTAGGCTGCTGATCCTTGATGAACCCACAAGTGGACTTGATCCGGTGGTGCGAGATGAGATCTTAGATATCTTTTTGGAATTTATTCAGAGCGAAGACCATTCCATTTTTCTATCCACCCATATTACCAGCGATATTGAAAAGATCGCCGATTATATCACCTTTATTCATCAGGGACGGATAGTTTTTGTGTCTGATAAAGATGAGCTTTTAACCCGCTATGGAGTGCTGAAGTGCGGTTTAGATGAGTTTGAACATATTGATAAGCGGTTAATTAAAGGTTACCGCAAAAATCGCTTTGGTGTTGAGGCGCTCGTAGAGAAATCAAACTTCAGGGGCGGCCTTATCGATACCGCTACAATAGAAGATATTATGCTGTTTATACTGAGGGGGGAAAAACAGTGATTGGACTGCTGATCAAAGATCTTTACGCGTTAAAAAAGCAGTGGAGAGTAGTCTTTCTCATCACCATAATCTATCTGGTTTTTTCAATTAGCAGTGAAAATATGAGCATGTTTTCTACCATATCGATTGTGTATGCGATCATTTTACCCATGAGTGCCATGGCTTATGATGAACACTGCAAGTGGGATAAGTACGCTCTGTCCCTGCCCTTGTCCAGAACCACAATTGTACTTAGCAAATATGTGTTGGGGATTATGCTTAATCTTGCAGCAGGAATTTTGGTAAGTGGGGTCAATGTTGCTTTCAGTTATTATTGGGGCCAAGACATTGGCGAAGCGATTGCAACTGCGCTCGGAATCAGTGGAGCCGGTTTAATAATGCTAGCAGTAATGCTGCCCGTACTTTTTAAGTTTGGAGTTGAAAAAGCTCGGCTGATTATGATAGTGATCTTTTTAGTTCCGACACTGCTGGTGCTGCTGGTGCCAGGGGTGGAATTTGATCTATCGCCTCAGCTCTTGTCTGCGCTGCCGTATTTACTGCCGGTCGCGATTGTAGCAGTAGTGCTGTTATCAATGCTGATCTCCGTTAAGATTTATACGAGAAAAGAATTCTAAGTGTAAAGAATCAAACCTAAAATGAACAGGTGAGCAGGGTAGAAAATATAGAACATCCACTTGCTGAATTTGCCTCCGCCCCGCTCACCATTATATAACCTGATCAGTGGGATGCTGAGCATGATCCCAAGATGATAGCCACTGCCAAGCAAAGCGGACTGGATACCGGCGCCGCTTACTAGAGTGCCGAAGAATTGAGCAAATGCAATTACAAACGCAATGTACCCAATTCCAAACGCCTGCTGCCGAGGGTCGCGGCGGTAGATATAGAATAGAAGGCAGAAAGCAGGAATAAAATACATCCAATCCCCCAGGGTGGAAAAAACAGCAATCCCGATCAATGCTGGAATCCGCCAATTACTGTTCCGCATTTTATCCCAGCACCACACTGCCAATAAACCGAGAGCAAGCGTATAAATAACACTAAAAGGATATAAAGTCAGTCTGCCGCTGCGAAAATAGACGTATGGAAAGTGGGAGATTAAGGCGAACACAGCCAGCCTTGCAAAATATCTTGGTACAGAGCGGGTGTGGAGATAGCCCTGTACAATAAAAAAACACATTGTCGGAGCAGTTATTCTACCTAGAAAGTGTAGAAGTTGTCCCCAACAGGAGTGAAGGTCAAGGAAAGCCCACGCAATATGGTCTAACAGCATGGCTGCGATGGCCATTGTTTTGATTTGAAATCCAGTAAGTTTTGGCATGCTGTCACTCCTTAAAAGTGCTCTTTTCAAGATTATATCCTGCTAAATTGCTGATGTAAACTTGAGATTCTAACTATATGGACAATATTCGTGTAAAACAGAATAGGTATAGAAATATCTAACTGCAGGTGTTATAATTAGGCGGTAATTAACTATTTTCGCAAACAAATCTGCGTGGGTGGAGGATGGAATGATGAAACTTAACTATCGGCGGACATTCCTAGTTGGTCTAGCATTCATGGCAATCAGCACATTTTGGCAGCTTTATGATAATATCATTCCTTTGATTTTGAAAAATACCTTTGGACTTGGCGACACTTTGGCAGGAGGCATCATGGCCTTAGACAACATTTTTGCCTTAATCATGCTGCCTTTCTTTGGTGCCCTTTCTGACCGAATTGATACACCGATTGGCAGGAGAATGCCATTCATTCTGTTTGGAACGGCTCTAACCGTAGTTGCAATGCTGTTTTTGCCATTAAGTGATAAAATCGGCAGTTTACCTATGTTTATGGCTGCATTATTTGTTACTTTGTTTGCAATCAGCACCTACCGCTCACCGGCTGTTGCACTGATGCCGGACATTACTCCGCCACCGCTGCGGTCAAAAGCTAATGCTGTGATTAATTTGATGGGCGCGCTGGGTGTGGTTGCTGCTCTGGTATCAATCCGGTTATTAGTACCAGAGGGACCGCATCCTAATTATCTGCCTGTTTTTGCTGTGATTGCAGGCTTCATGGTGCTTGCCACCGTGGTGCTTTTTTTAACGATTAAAGAGAAAAAACTGACTGCTGAGATCAAAGCTGGAGATCCCGAACCGAGCGCTGCGACTGAGAAAAGTGCAGCTAAGGGATCGTCAGCGGGGATGACCAAACCAGTTCGCCGCAGTCTGATCTTTCTGCTGTCGTCAGTGTTTTTATGGTTTATGGCATATAATGGTGTTATGACCGCGTTTTCCAAGTATGCTCAGGAAGTATTAGGTCTGGCTGGCGGTGCATTTGCCAATGTCCTGCTGGTAGCTACAGTAACAGCAGTTATATCATTTATACCGGTTGGATTATTTGCCAGTAGATTGGGGCGGAAGCGCACTATTTTGTTTGGCATTATTGTCATGTTTATTGCTTTTGTCGGTGGCTGCTTCTTCAAAAGCTATTCTCCCCTGATGAATATCCTGCTGGGAATGGTGGGGCTAGGCTGGGCAGCTATTAACGTTAATTCGTACCCAATGGTTGTTGAGATGGCTGATGGAGCTAACATCGGCAGATTTACCGGATATTACTATACTTTTTCGATGGCGGGACAAATCGTTACGCCAGTCCTCTCAGGAGCTTTTTTAGAGCATATCGGCTATTGGACCCTCTTTCCTTATGCTGCGGTATTTATGCTGCTCGCGTTCTGCACCATGATGATGGTAAAACACGGCGATCATAGGCCCCTTCTGCCTGAGGATAAACTAGAACTGCTGGATGTGGTTGATTAATGGTTTGGGTTCTGAGAATTTTATCAGCTGGATTAATTCTGTTCGGATCATTTATGGTCCTTATTAAGCCTAACCGTAAGCGGGGAATCAGGCTTCCAACCGAGATGTTTGCCCATCGCGGCCTGCATGGTGCCGGTGTGCCGGAGAATTCACTGCTGGCATTTCTTCTTGCAAAGGAGCGGGGTTACGGTATAGAACTCGATGTACAGCTTACTCGCGATAAAAAAGTTGTTGTTTTTCATGATCCTGATCTACTGCGGATGTGCGGGGTTGACAAGAGGGTAGATGAGTTAACCTACGCAGAATTGAAGCAGTATTGCTTAGGTTCGTCTCATGAATACATTCCTCTGTTATCGGAAGTCTTAGAGCTATTAGTTGATGTGCCGGTAATCTGCGAGCTTAAACCTCATGCCGGGAACAATAACACCGAGATCTGCGAATATGTCTGTCAAGAGATTGCAGACTATGCTGGTGAGCTTTGGATTGAATCATTCAGCCCCTTTATTGTGCGGTGGTTTAAGCTGAACCGTCCAGATATTATCCGCGGCCAGCTGTCTATGGATTTTATCAGGCAGCGGGAAGGACTCAACTTGCTGGAAGCTTTTTTAATGAAACATCTGCTGGTCAATTTCATTGGGCGCCCTGATTTTATTGGTTATCGCGCAGAGCATTCTTCTTTTGGATTCACCTTATGCCGCAGACTATTTCAACCGATATGTCTGGCCTGGACTGTCACAGAACCCGAGCTGAAAGAGAAAATGCGAAACCGCTTTCATGGTTTTATCTTTGAAGAGAAAGCGCAGGGTTTGGAGGAATCACATTGATTAGAATTCTGATCAAGCGTTTTATTGATAATTATGATGATGTAAATAATCCCCGGGTGCGAGCGGATTACGGTGTCTTGTCCGGAATACTAGGTATTTTATGCAACCTGCTCCTGTTTGGTTTGAAGTTGGGGATTGGATTGGCAATTAACAGCGTTGCAGTTTTATCAGATGCATTCAATAACTTGACCGACTTCAGTTCATCAGTGATTATGGTCATCGGTGCAAAGTTGAGCAGTAGACCACCTGACCAAGAGCATCCCTATGGTCATGGCCGATATGAGTACGTGGGTACGCTGATAATCGCCCTGATTATTATTTGGGTTGGGCTGCAGCTGGCGCGCAGTTCAGTCATGAAAATAGTCAGTCCTGAACCAGTACAAGCAGACTTAATCACGTCTATCCTGCTGCTCTTTTCTATTGGTATTAAAGTGTGGATGTATTTCTATAACCGCTATATCGGGAGTAAGATTAATTCTAGTGTCAATTATGCTGCCGCGCACGACAGCATCAGTGATGCAGCTGCGACCGGCACTGTCATGGTCGGGATAACTATCAATCGGTTTGTGAACTGGCCGGTTGATGGACTTTTAGGTGTGGCCATTTCCGGAATGATCATCTACACCGGATTTGATGCCGCTAGATCAGCTGTCAACTTGCTGCTGGGAACAACCCCCGGTCCCGAGATTACAGATCGAATATATCAGATTATTGAAGCCAGCACCCATGTTTCTAACGTCCATGATCTGAAGCTTCATGACTATGGTCCGGGACGGATCAGTGGATCTGTTCATGTTGAAGTTCCATCTGATGCTCACGTAGAAGATATCCACGCTGAGATTGATCAGATTGAAAATCTGATCAAGTCGGAACTGGGCATCGATCTAGTTATTCACATGGATCCCAGCTCTGATTGCGATACCAATTCTGAATAAACTCTGTCCGGAAACATTTAAAGGTTCAGTCTTTTCTAGTGTTGTCACTTAAGTCGCAATACGATAAAATAGAGTTAGTATTTTTGGGCAGAGGAGAGATATTTGTGAAACCAACTATGCAGGACGTGGCCGACTTAGCTCAAGTCTCTCGTGCTACCGTATCGCGAGTGCTTGCTGATAGCGCTAATGTAAGCCAGGACAAGCGAGCCATTGTTTTAGCCGCCGTGCAGAAGTTAGGTTACAAACCCCACAAAAAATTCCGCAATCAACACCGGCTGTTTATTTGTATTTCTCCAACGCAAAAGACGGATCCATTTTCTCATGATATAATAAAAGGGATTAAAACAGGAATCCACACTTTTAGAGCAAAACATGACATAGAATTTTTAGGAGAAGAGCAGGCAAGCGCAGACCAGCGGCTGCCGGCATCAATCCTTGATCCATTGGGACAAGCCGATGGTTTAGTCATCCTTGGGAATTTGCCGCTCACTGAACAGCAGCTCCTCCTCCATGACCGTAAGATTCCGGCAGTGATCATTCATGGAGTAGGCAGTTCTGAGGTTTTTTCTTATATCGGGATCGACGAACGCAGAGCCATGCTGGAGATTGTCAGTGAACTGGCTCAGCTTGGCCATAAGCGGATTGGCTATATTCACGGTCCGGAGGATTGTTTAGACCATCAGGAGCGCCTGCGGGCTTTCAAGTTGGGACTGCTGAGTTCACGGCTGCCTGTGGACTCAAGCTTGGTTGTGTTCAGCTCAGATTGGGATCAGGAAAGCGGATATAAAGCAGCTTCGGCTCTATTGACAACAGCTGCCCCTTCCGCTATTATTACAGCTAATGATCAGCTTGCCTTAGGTGTCTATCGGGCAGCGGAAGAATTAGGCTGGAAGATTCCGGAGGAATTGTCTGTAGTTGGGTTTGGCGATTTGGCATGTGCCCAGCACGCGCAGCCACCATTAAGCACAATCTCCGTACCCTTAGAGTCGATTGGTAAATGGGCAGTGGCACTGGTCTGTGCTAATATTGCGGATTCAGATTTCTCCCCGGTGCGGCTGACAGTTCCTGCCTCATACCGCAGAAGAAATTCGGTCGCTGGGGTAAACTATACACCGTGAACTTAAGTTTAGATTGAGGAGCAGATATGATGGAGCCAAAGCGCACCCGTGTTGTGATCGGCATGTCAGGCGGTGTTGATTCGTCTGTAGCCGCTTTGGTGCTGAAACAGCAGGGTTATGATGTGATTGGAGTTTTTATGAAAAACTGGGATGATACGGATGAGCAGGGTAACTGCACTGCAGATCTCGATTACCAGGATGTAAGGCGGGTCTGCGATCAAATCGGCATCCCTTACTATACAGTGAATTTTGAACAGGAATATTGGGATCGAGTGTTCAGTTACTTTCTTGATGAATATGCCCGCGGACGCACCCCAAATCCTGATGTGATGTGCAACAAGGAAATCAAGTTTAAAGCTTTTTTAGCTAAAGCCTTAGAGCTTGAAGCGGATTATTTAGCAACGGGACACTATGCCCAGATCGGCCAGGCCGTTGATTCAGAAGGAAATATGCAGTACGAGCTGCTGCGCGGGACAGACCGCAATAAGGATCAATCCTATTTTCTTTATACCCTAGGACAGCACCAGCTGGAGAAAACACTGTTTCCAATCGGCCATTTAACCAAGCAGGAAGTTCGCCAGATTGCAAAGTCCCATAATTTGGTGACTGCATCTAAAAAAGACAGCACCGGGATTTGTTTTATTGGCGAAAAAGATTTTAAAGCCTTTCTCCAGAATTACCTTCCAGCTCAGCCCGGCAGTATGGTGGATATTGATACCGGCAAGGTGATGGGTAAACACGATGGCCTAATGTACTACACCTTAGGTCAGCGAAAAGGTCTAGGAATTGGCGGTCAAGGTGATCCGTGGTTCGTGGTTGATAAAGATTTGGAGAAGAATATTCTCTATGTTGGTCAGGGTCATGATCATCAGGCACTTTATTCCCAGGGCTTGATTGCTGTAGAACCGAGCTGGGTGGCAGGCAGACCGCCGCAGGCAGAATTTTCCTGCACAGCAAAATTCCGCTACCGTCAGACCGACCAAGCGGTAAAGGTGTTTGTTGAAGATAACCAGTGCAGAGTGCTGTTTAGGGAGCCTCAGCGGGCAATTACGCCCGGACAGGCGGTCGTGTTTTATCAAGGTGAAGTATGCCTGGGAGGAGCCACTATCGATCAGGTGATAAAGTAGGGGGAACCGGTAGTGATTATTGGATCTGCTGTGATCAGTGTGAGAATTATCGGTGCGCAGTCTCTTAAAGAAAAGCGGGGTATTCTCCTCAGCATCATGCGGCGAACAAGAAATAAGTTTAACGCAGCTGTTGCCGAAGTTGGCAGTCAGGACTTATGGCAGCGTTCCGATATTGGGGTTGCTGTTGTCAGCAGTACTGTTAAGCACGCCGAGCAGCAGCTCCAACAGGTTATTAAGTTTATTGAAGCAGATCCACTCTTAGAAGTAATGACTTTAGAAATAGATGTGTTTTGACGGCAAAACCCAACTCGGAACCAACTCCAAGTTGGGTTTTTTCAAAACTGGCCATTGGTTGAAAGTAGGTGAAGATATGCGAGGAAAAGTGCTGGTAGATGCTGATGCCTGCCCCCGCAGCTGCATGAGAATTCTCAGCGAATACCAGCAGGTATACGGATATCGATTGATTACTGTTGCTTCTTTTAATCATAACATCGAAAATGCAGAACATATTGTTGTTGGCAGTGAAAAAGATGCAGCGGATTTGGCTGTGATCAATCGCGCTCAGCGCGGCGACCTTGTCGTAACCCAGGATTGGGGTTTAGCAGCTTTGGTTTTGGCCAAAGGTGCAAAGGCTTTGGCACCATCCGGAAGAATATATACAGATGATAAAATTGACTTCCTGTTGGAAGAAAGAGCTATCAAAGCAAAGATTCGCCGCGGAGGAGGGCGGACTAGGGGTGCCTCTGCCCGCCGAAGTGATGATGACTTGCGGTTTCGCCGCTCTCTGCTTCGCCTGCTTAAGGAAATGGAATAAGAGTATAGGAGCAATATGGATAGGAGTGAGTAGAGTGCCAAAACATCCAATCGTAAATCAGGAGCCATGTATTCTGGTTATTTTTGGCGCCACAGGTGACTTAACTAAGCGCAAACTGTATCCTGCTTTATATAATCTTTACCGCGACCGCGCGCTGCCTGAGCATTTTGCAGTCGTGGCGATTGGCAGAAGAAGGAAAACAGATGAGGAAGTGCGGGCAGATATTATTCAATCAATCAAAGAATTTTCCCGCACAGGCCTTACAGGCCAAGAAGAGGACTTAGGATTCCTCAACTGCTTTCATTATTTCCAACTCGATTTTAATGAATCGGAGCGCTACGCTGATCTAAAGGCTAAGCTGGATGAACTCGATAAGAGCTGTGGAACCAAGGGCAACCGTGTGTTCTTTTTGGCTGTAGCACCAGAGCATTTTGGAGCGATTACACTGCAGCTGCGGACCCATGGCATGGCACCCAACCAGGATTCATGGCAGCGGTTGGTAATTGAGAAACCTTTCGGTTGGGATTTAGATTCTGCCCAGGAATTAAACCGAGTGATCCGCAGTACTTTTGCTGAGAAGCTGATCTACCGCATCGATCATTATCTGGGGAAAGAAATGGTGCAGAATCTGATGATTCTCCGGTTTGCTAACACCTTGTTTGAACCGCTGTGGAACAATAAATACATTGACCATGTCCAGATTACCTTCGCTGAGACTGTGGGAGTTGAGGGACGGGGACCATATTATGAACAGTCGGGAGCGCTGCGGGACATGGTGCAGAACCACATGCTGCAGCTGCTGACTCTCATTGCCATGGAACCTCCGGTTGATTTAGATACTGAGTCGATCAGGGACGAAAAAGTAAAGGTTCTCCGCTCACTGCGGGTTGATTTAGCAGATGTAGTGCGGGGGCAGTACGGTCCTGGAGTGGTGAATGGGCAGCAGGTTTTAGCCTACAACCAGGAGGACAGGGTGGATCCCAATACCAATGTAGAAACATTCGTTGCCCTTAAGGCCTATGTAGAAAATTTCCGCTGGGCTGGTGTGCCATTTTATATGCGGACAGGCAAGCGGATGCCCACTAAATACTCAGAAATAGTAATCAGCTTTAAGAAACTTCCCGGAGTCCTCTACTTTAAAGATGAAAAACTTGATCCAAATCTGCTCTTGATCCGAGTTCAGCCTGATGCCGGCATTTTCTTTAAGTTTAATGCCAAGAAGCCTGGAACCGAGCAAACGATTGTGCCTGTGTCGATGGACTTCAGTCACGCTTCCCTGGAAGGCTTTAACTCGCCGGAGGCTTATGAAAGGCTCCTATATGATGTGATGCGGGGTGAATCTACATTGTTTACCCGCTGGGATGAGGTGGAGTACTCGTGGTATTTTGTAGATCAAATTGCCCAGTATTGGCAGGAAGAAAACGTGAAGGTGATTACCTATCCTGCAGGAAGTTTTGGTCCATCTCAGGCTGATTTTCTAATTAGGGCTGATGGCAGGGAATGGCATGGGTATTAATGTATGCAATTATTCAACAGAGGAGTGAAGTGCAGTGAAGGTTTATGATGTTTCAATGGCTGTTCACCCGGGGATGCAGGTGTGGAAGAACAGGGACGCCAAACGGCCGGTTTTTACAATCGAAAGAGATTTTAACCCCGATGGGAGCGGCGGCAGAGAAACACGGGTTGCAATGGATATGCACACTGGTACCCATATTGATGCGCCTCTGCATTTTATTAAAGATGGAATCACTATCGAACAGGTTTCTTTGAGCAGTTTAGTGCGGCCGGTAAAGGTTCTAGACTTGACCGGAGTGGCTAAACAGATTACCAAAGCCGATTTAATTGGCTTTGACATCGAGGCTGATGATTTTTTGTTATTGAAGACTCGAAATTCCAATACTGAGGACTTTGATTTTGAATTTGTCTTTGTAGACCGCACCGGAGCAGAGTATTTAGTTTCCAAACAAATCGCTGGTGTGGGTATTGATTCGTTGGGAATCGAAAGGGATCAGGAGGATCATGCTACCCATAAACAGCTGCTGAGCAGTGGAATTATTATTATAGAAGGACTGCGCCTAAAAGAGGTCCCTGACGGTGAGTATTTCATGGTAGCAGCACCGCTTAAGCTTCAGAATGTAGAAGCTGCGCCCGCTCGCGTTTTATTGTTTGATCAAAATCTATAAATATACTCAGCAGGTTGGCGCTTGGATAGTGCCAGCCTTTTTAATCTGCAAATAAGGTTTGACAGGGTAGAGCTGGACGGTATATACTACAATTATGTTAAAATATTGTTAGTTCCTCAGCTTGACTATCAGCTAGTGGGGCAGGTTCAAGAACGGACAAGGAGTGGTAGAGATGAGAAAAGCGGCACTAATAAGTCTTTGCATCGTTCTGCTGCTGGCAGGATATGCTTCCGGCAGCGAGCTTGGATTTGCGGATCCGAATCTAACAGCAGTTGTTGAAGCAGAGTTGAGAGCGCTGGGCAGAGAAGTCTCAGTGGAATCATTGAAGACTATAGTCGAACTAAAGGCTGACAACCACGGCATATCTAATCTAGCAGGTATTGAACAGTTAATCAATCTGCGGTCATTGGATATAAGCTTTAATCCAGTACGGGATTTAACACCGCTGCAGGCATTAACGCAGCTAACAAGCCTAAATCTCAGAGAAACCTTGGTGACCGATCTGTCTCCAGTTGTTGATTTAGGAAATTTAGAGTATCTCAATATTCACTCCATACCGGCTGTATCGATTGAACCTATTTCCGCTTTAACTAAGCTGGAAACGCTAATTATGCGTAATGTATATATTGGTGAAGATACTAGCTTTCTTAAAAATCTAACCAATTTGAAGAGATTAAATCTGCGCAGCACCGGTTTGACCGATACTCTGGTTTTGGCAGACTTGATGCGCCAGGGAGCGCTTCAGAATCAGCATCACCTTGGTATCAGGGCTGAGTTGGACATTAGAGATAATCCGCTCCAGTCCACGGTTCTGCGTGATGATTATGAGCCGATTCGCCCCTATTGGGTGAACATCTTTGCCCGTGAGCCAGTTGTGCTTCCGGATGTTGGTGAACAGAACGTTCTCATCAATGAGTTCATGGCTGCAAACAGTTCAACCCTAAAAAGCCGCTCGCAGGAGTATTACGACTGGATTGAACTGTACAACCCTCAGCCTGATGATGTTGATTTGACTGGATACTATTTGTCAGATAGTCTATCGAATCCTCTGAAATGGCGGTTTCCGGCGAACGCGGTCATTCCGGCGGGAGGCTATATCTTGGTATACGCATCCGGTCTGGACCAGACCAGTTTTGGCGAGATTCATACAAACTTTAAGCTGGGCAGCGAAGGAGAACCGCTGCTGCTTTCAGATCCGGAAGGCAGACTGCAGGACTATATTCCGCCCAAGCCACATATGCAGGATATCTCCTATGGACGCAGTCCTGACGGAAGTGACAGCTTGGTGTTTTTCCAAGCAGCTACACCCGGAAAACCCAACAGCACTGACAAAGCCTTTGCTGAAAAACTGCAGCCGCCGAAGTTTTCGCATGTGCGGGGATTTTATCCAGAATCGTTTTATCTAGAGCTGAGCAGCGCTGATCCGGATGTTATTATTTATTATACCTTGGACGGTTCAGTGCCGACTCCTGACTCATCAGTCTACCAGGAACCGATTCTGATCGGACCGGGGAATACAACGACAGAGCTGCTGTCTCTTATAAAAACGTTCGGTCCATTTAATTTGAACCGGATAGAACAGGATTATACAGGGCAAAAGCAGACCAAAGCGTTTCTGCCTTGGACTCCGCAGGATGTATATCAAGGGATCGTGGTAAGGGCCGCAGCCTATAAAGATGGAGTGCTGGCAAGTGATGTAGAAACACATACATATTTTGTTGATGAAGATATTTACAACCGCTATTCACTGCCGATTATTTCGATTGCGACTGATCCGGGCAACTTCTTTGACCATAACTATGGAATTTATGTCGCTGGTGCCTTCTATTTTAACTTCCGTCCGGGCAGACCATGGCACAATCCCGGTAATTATACCCAGCGGGGGATAATGTGGGAACGTCCGGTTCATGTCGAGTTCTTTGAACCCGGCGGTATGGTTGGATTCACTATGAATATGGGAGCAAGAACTCATGGAGGCATTACCAGAGCTTGGCCGCAAAAGTCGCTGAAACTGTATGCCCGCTCATCATATCAACCACCGGGCATAGTGGAGTATCCGATCTTTCCTGGGTTAACAACAACCGGAACCGGAGAGCCGCTCACTGAGTTTAAGCGGATCTTACTGCGCAATGCCGGCAACCATTGGTCGATAGATTTATTTGCCGATGCGCTGATGCATGAGTTAATTGCTCACACTAAAGTCGATGTGATGGCATATCGACCAGCGGTAGTGTTTATTAACGGAGAATACTGGGGTATCCACAATATTCGCGAGCGTTTGGATCAGCATTATCTCGCAGCTCATTACAATCTTGATCCGGAAAACGTGGTCATCACCACCCACTATGATGAGCTCGACTACGGTAATCCGGGGGATGAGCGGGATCTCCATGAGATAACAGCTTATGTGCAGCGCAACAACATGGCGTCAGCCCAAAACTATCAGTATATAACAACCAAAATCGATATTGATCAGTTTATCGACTATCAAGTAGCGCAGATTTTCTACAGCAATACAGACTGGCCTGGTAAAAACACAGCCGCTTGGAGATATAAAACAGATCAGTATGATCCCGATGCGCCTTACGGTCAGGACGGCAGATGGCGCTGGATGATGTTTGATACCGACTTTGGATTCGGCTATGTCCATGGCACCGGCGGTGATTTCAACTCTATGGAGCATGCCACTGGAAGCCGCGGTCCGCTGCTGAGGGGACTGCTTGAGAATCCTAACTTTAGGATCCAGTTTATCAATACCTTTGCGGATCATCTCAATTCGTCATTTACACTGGATCGGATTATCACGATGATCGATCAATTTGAAGCAGTACTGGAGCCAGAAATAGCGGAGCATATTGCAAGGTGGGGCAATCCGGGCCGATCGGTTGAAGAATGGAAGCAGAACGTAAATAAGATGCGGATTTGGGCACAAAACCGCCATAAATACATTTGGACAATGCTTACCGATTTCTTTAAACTACCTGGAACAGCCACAGTGACTTTAAACAGCGATCTTGATGCTGGATATATCCAAATCAACACGCTTGATCTTGTGCCGGAAACTCCGGGCATCACTAATCCTGAATCGTGGCAGGGGACATACTTGCGCAGCGTTCCGATTAAGGTGACAGCCCACCCGAAACCGGGCTATGAGTTTGTAGGATGGGAAGGCTCTCGCACCAGTACAGAAACTCAGCTGGAAATCATGCTTACTTCAGACCTCGAGTTAACAGCTGTATTCAGAAAGCTGTAAACTAAAAGAGAAAGCGGTACCTCTGCAGTTTAATGCACCAGGTACCGCTTTTTATTTATATGAGTGGATCAAATCACTAGGCATCCCGAAGGGCATCGACTACCGGCATTCGTGCAGCTTGAACCGCGGGGTACAGCCCGAAGACAACACCTAATCCTACTGCCATCAAGCAGGTATAGACTGCTGACATCGGGTGAAAGTGCCCGAGATTACCCATGAAGTCAAAAAAGTAATCCTTGAGAAGCCCATCAACAATGTAACGGCTGGAAACTGCAGCGCCGATTATACCTAGCAGTGCTCCTAACAGTGAAAAGATTACAGATTCATGGAGAACCTGCAGTATAATCGACACCTTTGAAGCCCCCAGTGCTTTGCGAAGACCAATCTCCCGGGTCCGCTCCACCACATTAACCAGCATAATGCTTAAGATTCCCAGCGAACTGATTACAATGGCGACGAAAGCAAAAGCACCAAGAATCATGGACATATAATTAATTGAGCTGGAAAACGCTCTGCCCATATCGCTCAGATAGTGGGCCTCGACAGTAAAATCATCGTAGCCAAGAATTAACTGGGCATCCATAACTGCTTCAGCGCTTTTGCCGGGATAGGATTTGATGAATATGTTGCCGTAAATCGGAGGAGTATAATCATCCCATTCGGCGCTTCTGTAGCGGCTGCCTTGGGGGATGATCATGGTCGTTTCCTGGATAAATATTTGCATAAGCGGATCCAACGGCTCGAATACTCCAATGATTTCAAAAGTCAAATACTCCTGATCAAACTCAGAACCTATACTGACCGTTTTTCCGATAGGTGATTCATTGGGAAACAGCTGATTGCTGATCTCGGTGGAGATTAGAGCTACGCGATTGCCCTGGTCTTCATCCTGCTTGGTAAAGGCATATCCCTCTACAATTTTTAGGTTCAAAGCTGAAATCGCGTCTGCGCTGGTTTCAGTAAGTCCTCTTAACTGGTATTCAAGTCCATGAGCCTGCAGGCGGATGTACCAGACATTATCCAAGGTGAAAACCGCTTCAATATTCTCGCTTTCCTGCTTGAGGCGCTCTAAGTCTTCGCGATAGATTGCACCGCCCTCATATGCGTAGTGCTCGCCCATAGGGATTTCTCTCTGCAGATAAATCTGCATCATATTCTCGCCAAATTTATCCATGGTTGCCTCGATCCGATCTTGAGCTTGGAAATTCATTGTCAAGATCGCAGCGACAATCCAAACTCCCAACGCGATTTGGAGAATGGTCAGCAGTGACCGGAGTGGTCTTTTTCTGATAAGCCGCATTGTAAATACTAATGATTCCATCATTTCACCTCCATCTTCGCTGTATCAGTCATTTCTGAGGGCATCCACCGGATTAGTCTGCGCTGCCTGATAAGCAGGGTATACTCCAAATAACAGACTTACCAGCAGCCCTAATCCGAATGCTGCAGCAATGCTGGCAGCGCCCAAGGTAAACTCAAGATAAATCAGTCTGGTTAACAGTTTCATCAATCCGAATGAAAGGCCGATTCCTAAACCTGCTCCTAGAAAACCCAGTACAACTGCTTCTAGAAGGAATTGGCTGAACACACCCTGTTTGCTTGAGCCCAATGCTATTGACAATCCGATTGATTTTACTCTCCTCAGCACCCGGGCAAGCATTAAGTTGAGGATATTGATTACTGCTATAACGAGACCGATTGAAGCAAAGAGAGCGATAATGATATAGATGCCGTAGTTTGCACCACCTAGAGATTGCATGTCATGGTGATAGCTGTCAATTACAGCTAAATCACCGTAGCGCTGTTTGATTTCAGCTTGAATAATCTCTGATGCCCAAGCTAGATCTACTCCAACATCTACTCCAATGACAAATCCATCAAGAACTACCTCCTGATCAGGACCGCTCCTATTAACGTAGGGCATAGCAGTAAACGGCGCATAACCGGTGTAGAGATCAGATTCAAACATCTGCAGTTCCTGCTCCTCATCCGGGGGAGCAAGCACCCCGATCACGGTAAACTCTACCTGCTCCATGCCTCCAAATGCTTCGATCGGAACCGTTTTTCCAATCGGATCGGCATCCCCAAACAACCGCTCTGCCAATTTGGCACTGAGAACGATGACTCGATTGCCGTTAAGAATATCGTCTTCGACAAACAAGCTGCCCTTGGCGATTTCAAACTGTTTAAACGGAAAATAGCCTAAGGATGTACCAGTGACATAAATAGTCTCATACTGATCATATAGAGAGAGACCACCAAAATCTTTGCCAATCATCATCGACTGTTCTCCAACTTCCTGGATATCTTCAGCATCAAAGCTTTCGGTTTCTGTTTCACTGACTTCGACTTCCATAGAAACTCCACGAGAAACTGCTATCCCCGTCGAGCTTGGAACTAGTTGTTCGTATTGACCTATAGGAGCTTCTGTTTCATCAACTGTTTTGGGCAGCAGTTTTGTCGGGAAGGCATAATTTTGCTCCCAGAATACATGCATACCATCCGGCAGAGAGTCCTGCAGGTTCTGCAGCTCACTTAACGGCAGCTGCAGCGGTTCGGATGGCTTGGGCTGCACAATCTGCAGTACTGGTTCATTGCCGGAGTATGAGGAAAAGTTAGCGGCGCTGTATATTCTGAACGTCCGCATCCATTCACTGCTTCCGGAGACATCGATCTGAGCTCTGACATTAATGATCATGGTCAGAATTGAAACTATTACAGCAATTCCCAGGCCGATCGCCAAAACAATGAGAATTGATTCAAATAAGCGCTTGCGGCAGTGGCGCAGTGACCACTGCAGGTGGCCAAGAAAACCCATACTAACCCTCCTCGGTTTCTATTTCTGAAAGTAGTGGATCTAGGCTGAATCCGCACTGATTCATTAACTGCATGATAGCAATAAACTGATCGTACTGGTTGTGAACTAGATTGATCGTTAGCCGAGAGATTTCCAGTTGCTGCTCTTTTAGCTGCAGTTGTGCGGCTAGTCCCGCTTCGTAATGGCGGCGGGTGGTTGCTAATTCTTCTTCAGCCGCGAGTAAATCCTGCTCAAGTTCAACCCGCTGAGCTTCCAACAGTTCCAGCTTCTGAACAAGCTGAGCAACTTGATTGGCGATACTCTGCTCAACTTCAGCTAAACGAAGCTGAGCTTTAGCCAGATTCAGCCTGCTTTTTTCCAGCTGCAGGGAAGGAGGATAGAGCTCCTTATTTGCGGTCACAGCGACCGACCAAGAAGGGGCTTTCTTAAAATCCACATCCCACCACAGATTGGCGCTGCCGTTGATCTTCCATCCCCCAGAGGATTCAGCGGCTTTTAATTCATTTTCCGCATTCAATAGTGCTGCGATTGCTTGACTGCGCTGATCGCTGTGGGTGAGTGCTAGGTCAAGCAGCAGCTGCTGGTTATACTGAAGTTCGTATGCCTTGAGTTTGATTACAGGCAGATAATCGATATCGGTAGTGGCTAAGAGATTGTTCAATTTTTGATTCTGCTGTTTTACGCTCATTCTCAGGTTGGAAATTTTGGTTTCACATTCGTACAGCTGCTGCTTAAGCTGCTGAGCCTGCAGAGTCTGATCCCGAACTACTGCAGCCTGGTAGGCTTCCTGCAGATAATCCAGACGCATTTCCTCTAAAGCCAGCTGATTTAATTCCCGGTCCAGCGATAATACGGTCTCAACAGTCTCCAGAATTAGGTTGTTGGCAAGGACTGTCAAAGAGTCCCGGTCAGTTAATAATTCGATGGGATCAGGCGCGAAAAAATCGTAATCCAGAGAGAGTCCTACTCGTGAATTAACATCAAAATCAAATTTTTCTGCATAGACATCGACTATTCCAGTAACTGCTGCCCGATCACCAAGGGGAACAGTGAGGGTCACGGTTCCTTCCGCCGGGCTCAAATCTCCATTATTTAGTTTTAAGGGAGTACTGGCAAATTTGACTGTGGGAGTCTTATCAGCTAACTGCTGCTCTTTGGCAGTAAGCTGATGCTCCCACAGCGATAGCTGGTATTGCGCATTTTGAGCATAAGCCAGCTCGACAGCCTCCCGCAGGGTAATGTTTGAACCAAAGGTGAGAGGAGAAGCGCAGACAAAAAATATCATCACTGCTGCTAATCCAAAAAATAGTCTAGGCTTCATCTCCGGCACCTCCGACTGATGTCGGGTCTAGTCCAATGCCGATCAAAAATTGGTGCCGCAGTTGGCTGTAGCTCCACAGAGCTTGGGTGTAGGCGTCCTCTGCCTGAGCCAGTTTTTCCTGTTGGGCAACAACTGCTTGATTGCTGATTACACCAGCTGCGTATTTTGTTTCTTCAGCTTGGAGAATCTGCCTCTCTAAATGAAGGTCCCGCTCTTTTGCATTGACACTTTCAGCTGCGTTCTTGATTTGGTAGTACTCACCGCGGATCCGGAAATACAGAGCAGACTCAGCTTGCTGGAGACGAATCTCTGCTTTTTCCTGCTCAACTAGGGCTTTTTCTAGTTCTACGCGGGGAGTAAACTCGTTATCTGCAGCTTTAACCTTATCTATTGCTTGAACGAGAGCCTCCTTGGCCGACACGATGGTTTGGTCGCTTTCTAAAGCCAGTGCAAAGGCTTCATCGAGTTCCAGTTCAAAGGGAACAAAATCAACATTGATTCTGTCTGTCAGGATTATGCGGGTGTTAAGATCCAACCCGAGCAGAGAATTAAATTCCATGTATTTTGTTTCCAAGGTGATTATGGCAGACTGATAGGAGTTTTCCGCATTGAGTAGGCTGTTTTTCGACCGCTGGAGATCAATTGTGGAGATTACTCCAGCATCAAATTTAGCCTGATCGATATCCAGTTGGGTCTGGGCGCGAGTGAGGGCTTTTTCCTGGTTTTCCACACTTGCTTCCTGCTGTAGAAGCTCGTAATAAGCGCTTCTGACTTTGGTAATTAAATTCTGCTCTGCATCGGTGTACTTCTGTTCCTGCTCTTCGAGCTTTGTTTGGGCAGTTTCAATCATTTCCGCATCACCTATGAACAGAGCCCGCTCCAGCTCTTTTTTCGCCTGCTCAAGATCGATTTTGATCAGAGAAAAATCTAAGTTCTGTTCGAGTGCTTGGGTAAGAGCTTGTTCAAGACTGATTTCGATTACCGGTGTGTCCGCTGCTGCGGCAGCTCCTACCAGCATTACTCCTATTATCACGAGTCCTAAGTAAGTAAACCGTTTGTTCATGAACCTGACCCCCCTTGAACTGAATCGGATGTCTGCAGCAGTTCATCTGAAATAATCCTGCCGTCTTGCAGCCGCACCAGCCGCTTGCCGTAAGTGCTGACATTAGGATCATGGGTAACGATGACAATCGTGGTTCCCTGTTCATTTAATCTGCATAACAGTTCCATGATCTCCTGGCCTTGGTCGCTGGCCAGGTTTCCGGTCGGTTCGTCGGCCAGCAGCAGTGTGGGATTGTTGGCTAGCGCTCGGGCAATTGCTACCCGCTGCTGTTCACCACCGGAGAGCTGATTAGGAAAATGCTTGAGGCGGTGGGACATGCCTACCATATCCAAAAGTTCCTGTGCGCGGCTGAGTCGCTCAGCTTTAGGACGTTTGGCATATGCCAGAGGCACCATCACATTTTCTAAAGCGCTGAGTTCAGGAAATAGGTTATAGCTTTGGAAAATAAAGCCAAAGTGGCGGTTGCGGATTCTGGCCAGCTCCCGATCACTTAAATCGGTAATGTCCACATCTTCCAGCAGATATGCGCCAAAAGTGGGCTGATCCAAAACCCCCAAGATGTTCAGCAGGGTCGATTTACCCGAGCCAGATGGACCCATAACAGAGATGAACTCACCACGCTCAATAGTTAAATCAACTTGATCCAGTGCGTTAATTTCGGTTTCACCCATGTAATACTGTTTGGTAATCTGTTTCAATTCAATCACAACGCCCGGCCTCCTTCCGGCAGTATTTCAATTTCTTCTAGGTGGCGGAATTGATCGTATGAGCTGATAATCACTTTATCACCGGCATTCAATCCGCTCAAAATCTGGATATTGTTGCCTTGGATTAATCCGAATTGAACATCTCGCTGCACAGCTTTGCTGCCCTCGATGACATAAACGAAAAGCTGCTGCCCACTGGTCAAATAAGCACCTCGCGGCAAGCTTAGGCTGTTGCGGTAAATTCCGAGATGGATGTTTGCGGTTACGCTGCTGTTGGGTCTCAATTGCGAACCCCCTTCTATGAGCTCGAGATAGACGTCAACCATCGCACCTTCCTGGCCCTGCTGAGCTTGGGGCGAAATGTAGCTTACAACTGCAGGATATTGGTTCTGGCCAACAGTTACTTCCGCTGGAGTTCCCACCACAAAACGCTCCGCTTGGGATACACTGACACTGCTCTTGATAAACTGAGTCGATAAATCGGCAACAGCTGCGAGCTTATCGCCTTCTTTGACATCTGCGCCTGCTTTCACATTCAAGGACAAAACACGGCCGCTGATAGGGGCAGAAATTGTCAGGCTGCTAATTTTCTCCATAATAGCCTCTAACTCGCGCTCAGCATCAGCAAGAGTTTTCTCCGCTTTTTCCAGCGCGTTTTGGTGGGTGCGCAGCAGCACTGCTAATTCCCGCTCAGCTGCAGACAGGGTCTGCTTGGCTGCTGCGGCTTCCTGCTCTGCTTTTTCCAGTTCAACTTTGGCGATAACACCAAAACCGTACAATTTGCGCTGAAGGTCTAGGTTAGCCTCTTTGGCAGCTAGATCTAGTTCGGCTTTGGTGATCTTGTTTTTAGCTGCGCTCAGCTCATAAGCCTGGTCATCCTGTAATTCTGCTAAAGCTTTTTCGGCTGCGCTGAGGTCGTTTTCTGCCTTCGCTTGAGACTCGTATAAGCTTGGAGAATGCAGTCTAATTAGAAGTTCCCCGGCGGCGACATCGTCGCCTTCTTTAACCAAGATTTCAACAATGGAAGCAGCTGCTTCGGCTTTTAACTCAACTATGGTTTCCGGTGTGACAGTTCCGCCAGCAGTTATCTTGTCGATAAAATCATTAGTTCCGACTTCAGCGTAAGTATAAAAATTCAGGACAAATTCTTCTTCTTTTGGGAAAAAATAGCGGTAAGCAGTAAATGTAATTGCTGCCATAATGATAAGGGTGAACAAGAATAATCCTAAATTTTTGGAGCTGCCGGCTCGTCTTTTACGTTTTTTTGGTTTGTTGACAATTATTGATTCTGACACTAGTGTCCTCCTCTCGTACAGATTGGTAATTTGGCAGGGAATAAATACAACTGCGGTGAATTAAATTAAGTACTTAGCAATTCTGCTCTATTTTCCTGCAAAAAACCTCTTTTTTCTCTCACCTTATTCGTCGGGGTAATGAGGCAAGCCTGCCGGCGAATATATTTAAGGTAACGAGAAAAAGGAGGATGCCGAATGTCCCGCCAGCGGAAATTCATTTGGATAACTTTAACCAGACAGTATTTGATTGCTTTCGGTCTGCTGGTAGTTTTGTTATATATACTTACGCTGCCGGAGAGCTATCATTTGGCGGTACTATCGACTGCAGCAGTTGCAACACCGGTTAAGTATGATGTAGTCATCGATCCAGGTCATGGAGGGATTGATTCTGGCGGGATCGGTGCTGAGGATATTTATGAAAAAGAGATTGTGCTCGATATTGCATTAAAAATGAAAGATTACTTAGAGAAACAGGGATTGACAGTTGGTTTAACTCGCAGTAGCGATACTGATGTAACGCATTTGGCCAGCATACGGGGAACAAGGCACCAGCGGGATCTGAACGGGCGCTTTTTGGCTATGCATGAGGGCAGCCTGGGAATCAGTATCCATGCAAATGTTACTAAGAGTAAAGACGAAAAAGGTGCGATTGTTTTTTACAGGCGGGATTCGTATATTGACAGACTCTACGCCGAGACCGTCCTGGAGGAATTGGAAAGTGTGCAGGTCTTGAACCACCCCCAGCCGATTCCTCGCGGCAATCTGCTGCTGTTAAAAGTAAAGCCTCCGTCGCTGCTGGTGGAGGTGGGTTTTTTGTCGAATCAGGATGATCTGGAGAAGCTGACCAATCCCGACTTCCGGCAGGTTTTAGCGGAGGCACTTGGACAGGGTGTGCTAAATTTCTATTATCTTTACCGCTTAGAGCAGTCGGAGTAGCCTGCAGCGATTTCAGATACGATTGAATTCAGATCTGGAATGATTTGATCGAGAAAAGTTTCAAAGTCTGCAGGTGCAGCAGCATCAGCTTGGTCAGAAATAGCTCGAATTATGATGTACGGAATTTGGTTGAGATAGGCGGTGTGGGCAATAGCAGCTCCTTCCATCTCAGCGCAGAGTGCCTGAAATGTTTCAAATAGAAAATGTTTCCGCTCCGAACTGGATATGAATTGGTCTCCGCTGGCGATAGTACCTAGATGGGTGCGGTTGGGACCAACAACTTTGTGGGCAGCTGCGACTGCTTTTGATTTCAGCTCTTGGTCTGCCAGAAAACAAGTTTGGTCAAAGCCGGGAACTGTTCCCGGTTTATATCCGAAAACTGTAACATCAAAGTCATGGTGCACCGCATCTTCAGCAATGATGACGTCACCGATTTTAACATTTGGGTCTACACCACCCGCTACACCGGTGTTGATAACCGCAGTGACTTGAAAATGGTCAATCAGGAGCTGGGTGCAGACCGCGGCGTTGACCTTACCGACTCCGCATCTAACCACAATGACCGGTTGACCATTAAGTTTGCCCTGATGAAAGGCCAGTCCAGCGATTGTAGTCTCCGAATGTTCTTCAAGCTTGGGAATCAGTCCGGCGACTTCTTCTGCCATCGCACCGATAATACCGATATACATAGCAATCATCTCCTGTTGTAGTATAATAGAAATGGTAGTACCTATAAGTTTACCAATTTAGTAAACTGAGTTCAATAAATTGGAAAAATAAGGGGTTGAAACTTGTGAAACAGCTGACATTTGATTACAGAAATGCACTGCCTTTTGTTAATGAGCACGAATTGGACAACCTTGCTGAAGAGGTTCTGCTTGCTCACAAGCGCCTGCATGATAAAACAGGTGCTGGCAGTGACTTTCTCGGATGGATTGATTTGCCTAAAGATTATGATCGGGAGGAATATGAGCGGATTAAGCAGGCTGCAGCCAAAGTCCGTTCTAACTCGGATGTATTTTTGGTGATCGGTATCGGAGGTTCATATCTGGGAGCGCGGGCCGCAGTAGAAATGCTGAAAAACGGATTTTATAATGTTCTGCCCAACAAAAAACGCGGTGGCCCGCAGATCTTTTTTGTTGGCCACAATATCAGCGGTACATATCTGGCTGAATTGCTGCAGTTGATTGAGGATAGGGATGTTTCAATTAATGTGATTTCCAAATCCGGTACAACGACCGAACCGGCCTTGGCTTTTCGCGTACTGCGGGAGCATTTAGAGAAACGGTATGGCAGTGAAGGGGCAGCAGAGCGGATCTATGTAACTACAGATCGCAGCAAGGGCGCCCTCAAGCAGCTGGCGGACAGCAAAGGCTATGAAACCTTTGTAATTCCAGACGATATCGGGGGAAGATTTTCGGTTCTGACCGCTGTGGGTTTGCTGCCCATCGCTGTAGCTGGGATTGACACAGATGCGATGCTGAAGGGCGCAGCTCATGCCCGCGAATGGTATTCTGTTCCGGAATTAGCCAACAATCCCGCTTACCAGTATGCTGCTCTCCGCAACATTCTTTACCGCAAGGGCAGAACTATGGAAATAATGGTAAACTATGAGCCAAAAATGCATTTCTTTACCGAGTGGTGGAAACAGCTCTTTGGTGAAAGCGAGGGTAAGGATCAGAAGGGAATATTCCCCGCCGGTGTGGATTTTTCCACCGATCTGCATTCTCTCGGACAGTATATTCAAGATGGACTGCGTAATCTCTTTGAGACTGTATTAGTTGTTGAGAAGCCAGAACTAGATCTTACAGTCGGCAGTGATCCGGATAATGTGGACGGATTGAATTTCTTGGCTGGTAAAACCTTCGATTTTGTTAACAAGCAGGCATTTACAGGCACAGTGTTGGCTCATGTTGATGGAGGAGTGCCGAATTTAGTTCTGACAATTCCTGAGATCAGCCCCGCTTATTTTGGCGCCATGGTCTATTTCTTTGAAAAAGCCTGCGGCATCAGCGGTTATCTCTTGGGAGTTAATCCTTTTGACCAGCCTGGTGTTGAAGCCTATAAGCAGAATATGTTTGCTCTCTTAGGCAAACCCGGGTTTGAAAAACGCCTTCAAGAACTGCAGGCAAAAATGAAGTAAAGCTCCAAGTCTGGAGCTTTACTGCTATGTGTGCCTGGCATGCTTACTGCGCCGATGGGCTGCAAGAAGCCCTGTCGCCTAACCAGCGGGAAGACAACCAGCAGGCAAGGGCGTCACTGGTAACAGTGTAGTCTGGAGGAAGCCGAGGGGGAGT
>DURM01000011.1 GCA_012837335.1 Bacillota bacterium | reverse complement strand
CGGTCTTTTGCATCAATACTACGAAGTATGACTGAGGTCTATCAGGAGCGGTATACGCGGTCCGTACGTACCGTTCTGTGAGAGGAAAACCGCTAGGCTGATCACCTAGCGGTTACCTACTCGATAAGAGGAAGAGGTGGTGTTATGCGCCAAAGACTTCTATATGTGCTCGTGATTTTGGGACTATTGGTAAACTCAGCAGCGGTCTCTGCTCAAGTGAAAGTGGTTGCGACCTTTTCGATTTTGGCAGATTTAGCAGCTCAGGTCGGTGGGGATTTGGTTTCCGTAGGAGCGATTGTTCCCATGGGAGGAGACCCCCACAGCTGGGAACCAACGCCAAGAGAGGCGCGGATGATTGCTGGTGCTGATGTGATCTTTTGCAATGGATTAGGGTTAGATACCTGGGTGGAGCGGTTAATTGACAGTGCGGCCAGTGCTGCTGTGCCGATCATCACTTTGTCCGACGGTTTACCGGCGCTGCCGTATGGAGACGACCATCACCATGAACAGGATCATGATCACGGCAGTTATGATCCTCACATGTGGCTGGATGTTACTTTCACCATGGAGTATGTACGCCGCATCGCTGACATTTTGGGAGAGATTGATCCTGGAAATGGAGCCTATTATCAATCCAGAGCAGCAGCTTATATTGAGAAGTTGGCAGAACTTGACGCTTGGCTTTTAGAAACGGCAGCTGAGATTCCTCAAGCAAACCGCAGGATAATCACTTACCACAACACATTTTCTTATTTTGCCAAGCGCTATGGGTTTTCGGTGGAGTCGTACTTGGTACTTAATCCTGATCGAGAACCGAGTGTGAAAGATATGGTTGAGCTGACCAAGCTGCTTTCAGCGCATCCCCGGAGGGCGATGTTTACCGAACCGCAGGCAGGCATAGGTATTCGCTACGCTGAAGCCGCTGTGAAGGAAGTGGGAGGCAGGCTCTTTACGCTTTATACTGATACTTTAACAGAAGATATCCCTACGTATATTGAGATGATGCGCTGGAACGGAAAATCTTTATTGGAGGCGCTACAGTGAACTATGCCATCGATGTTCAAAACTTAACGGTTGCTTATGATAACCGCGTCGTGTTGAGTAATGTTTCGTGGCAGGTGAGAGCAGGCTCTTTGGCGGCAGTGATTGGGCCGAATGGGGGTGGCAAATCAACTCTGCTAAAGAGTCTGCTGAACCTGGTCAGTCCCGCAGCAGGTACCGTTAAGATTTTCAATCAAAACCCAAAGCAGGCTCGGCCGCGAGTTGCCTACCTTTCCCAGGCTGATGAGGTTGATTGGGAGTTTCCCATCAGCTGTTTTGATGTGGTGCTCCACGGTCGGCTGGTTCATTTAAACTGGTGGCAGCGTCCATCCAGGCAAGATCGAGATGCAGCTTATCAGAGCCTTAAGCTCGTGGGAATGGAGGAACTAGCTAACCGCCCTATTGGTAATCTTTCGGGTGGACAAAAACAGCGCATATTTATTGCCCGCGCCCTTGCCCAGCAGGCAGATTTGATCATCATGGATGAACCGGCGGCAGCCCTTGATGCGGCAGCCCAGCATCAGCTGTTGGATTTGTTTTTTAAGCTGCAGCAGATGGAACATACCGTCGTGATCGCAACCCATGATTTAAACTGTCTGGCAGCAGGCTTTGACAGTGTGCTGGGACTGAATCAAGAAGTAATTTTGGCGGGAACTCCTGGCGAAGTCCTTAACGGCGAGAGTTTAACCAAATTGTTCGCCAAACATTTTCCAGTTATTGGACCGGAAGGCGAGGTGGCCATGCATGACTTTTCAGTGGATAACTGAACCATTTCAATTCTCGTTTATGACCAGGGCTTTTATCGGTACTTCGCTGATTGCAATCTTAGCTGCCATAGTCGGAGTTTTTATTGTGCTGAAAGGTTTAGCGTTCATCGGAGATGCGATTGCGCACACATCGTTTACCGGATTGGCTGCAGCCCTTTTATTTGGCTGGCCGCTGCATTTGGGAGCATTGGTGCTGGCTTTTGGTACAGCTGTCGGAATAACTATTCTCAACAGAACAGCCAAGGTTCGTCACGACACAGCTCTGGCCATTCTCTTCACCGGCGTGTTTGCAGTGGGAATCCTGATAATGGCTCGGATGCCAAATTTCGCCGGTGATTTATCATCACTGCTGTTGGGATCGGTTTTGGCTGTTCGTATGCAAGAACTGTATTTAATCGCAGCCACAGCCTTAGTGGTTGCCGGACTGGTTTGGCTGGTTTTTCATCATTTGGTATTTGCGGTCTTCGATCCGGTTGGAGCAGAAGCCGCAGGACTGCCGGTAGTCGGGCTGCATTTACTGTTGATGCTGATGCTGAGCGCCGCGGTAGTTGTATCGATTCAAGCAGTCGGAGTGATTCTAGTTATGGCTCTGCTGATTACTCCCGCTGCTGCGGCTGGAATTTTTACTAAGAATATTGTTAAAATGATGCTGGCTGCTGGAGTCTTAGGATTAGCTGCCGCCTGGATCGGTTTGTATATCGCGTTTTATTTTTCCCTGCCGCCCGGGGCTGTAATTGTAATTATCACAACCGGCGAATTTGCACTCGCTTTGGTGATGAAACGCTTGATAGTGAAATTCAGCCGCATGCGGCATGGAGATAGTTTAAAGGAAGGATTTAGCAGTGAAACCTGATTTAGTAGAGACTGTTTTGCCCCATGAAGAAGGCTTAATGATTAAAGAAATCATCTACGGCCGACTGCGCCTAAGCAGGGGTCTTCTGCGGCGGATGAGGAACGGGGGACAGGTCTGTTTAAACGGCCGATGGGCTCATATTACCCAAAGGGTAAAGACAGGTGATAAGATAGAAATCTATTTTGCTGACTCAGCAACAGATCTTGTACCCGAACCAATGGAGCTGGACATTGTTTACGAAGATGACAGCCTGCTAGCTGTTAACAAAGCACCGAATATTCCGGTGCACCCAACCGGCGGGTATCCCAGCGGCACTTTGGCAAACGGAATTGCCCACCTCTGGCAGCAGCGGGGACTAAAGCGTAAGATCCGCCTGCTCCATCGTCTTGATCGGGAAACATCAGGGGTAATTCTTATTGCCAAAGAACCGTATGCTTATCATCAGTTGGTGAGGCAGCTGCGCAGCCGGCGGCTGAAACGCAAATATTTGGCAGTTATTAAGGGCAAACTGAATGATAAGCAGGGGATCATCGACCAGCCGATCGGTATGAGCAGCCAAGCTGACCACGGCTTAAAGCGAACTGTGACCGATTCCGGCAGACCAGCCTGCAGTCATTACCGCGTGATTCAAGAGTATGCCTCTGTCTCCCTGGTAGAGCTGGAGCTGGTCACGGGACGAACTCATCAGCTGCGTGTTCATCTTTCGTGGATGGGCAATCCTATCGTGGGCGATGAAATGTATGGCCAAGCCAGCAGTATGATCAACAGACAGGCGCTTCATGCCTGGTCGCTAGACTTTATTCATCCGCGCACAGAACAACCTGTGCAGATAAGGATACCGCTGCCCGGGGATATGAAATCCATTTTAAACCATCAATTACAGCAATTACAATAATTATGCATAATAGTATTTCTTGGAGGTAACAGGAAATACTATTTTCAATGCGAATATAATATTTAAGAGAAAAGGCAAAATTTTAGGAGGGGTAGCATGAAAAAGGCAGTATACGCAGCAGTATTGGTATTAGCTTTGGTTTTGGCGGTTCCAGCGGCTGCATTTGAATTGTCAGGAGAGCTGTGGTCAGTATCGGAACAGGAGTTCATTCCTGAAGGTCAGCTGACCAATATCTACAGAGCAGAGCTGACTTTAATGCAGATTGGACCGGTTCGCTTAATGGGCGGCGCAGATTACGGCGGAAAACCAAATCATATCACAGACTTTATTGATTTAATCCGCGATGATCTGGACGATGAAAAGCTGGCTGATTTAGATGATTTTTATATTTTGGGCGGCCTGGATGGCAAGGTGAGAGTAGATTGGCCGGTGCTGGGTCAGCTTGATATAATTACTTCTGTTGGCTATCGCGTTTTAGGAAACGTCAGCAAGGCAGAAACTGGCATTGATGGCGGTCTGTACGGCGGCATTGAGTACAGCGCAGGATTGGGAATCGATATCGCACCGGGGTTGAGGCTGTCCGGCGTCTATGAGTACGCACCCAGTCTCATTACACTGGTTGGCGAGGAAGACCAGGGCAAAGTAGAAGGTATCGATATCAGCATCGAGTATCAAATTCCATTGGTTCTTGCGAAAGCAGGTTATCGCTCCCAGTTCTTTGAACTTGAAGAAGCTCAAGGACACCGCATCAGCGGATTCTATGTTGGCGCAGGAATTCATTTTTAGAACCTGTTACCAGTAAAAAAACCGGAAGGGGAAAACCCTCCGGTTTTTTTAGTATACAGGCTCAGCAGCGATAGCGCTGATTTTCCAGGTTTCGCTATCTGGGTACAAGTTTAGTGTCAACTTTAATCTGGCGCTAAACTGCGTTTTGATCATAAAAACAGCTTGGTCATCAGAAGTGCTGACAGCCGACGCAATCCACTCGATTTCAGACCGGATCGCCTGCAGCAGCTTAACAGCCTGCAGTTTATTATGGGTAATGTGATAATCGAGCCAAACCAGGTCAAACTCTGTTACCGCAGTGCGAAAATCATCAAGCCACCGCTGAAGCTCGGAATTTCCAATTCTCAAGTCAAATTCATACTCAGCGGGAATCTGGGACCACTCAACCAAAAACCAGTTTGTGGCTGAGTTCTGCCAGAGACTGTATACTTTCGACGTTAACAGATCATTTTCATACAGATCGCAGTAGACTATAGATCCTGACTCAGTAGGTCTAATTTCTACAACTTGATTGGTAATGGTGCTGTCGTGAGGCCGCGAAATCAAATAAGCAATGAACTGCTCGCGATCAGTAAAGTCAGGGTGAATCAAGGCGTTTAGGTCGTCCCGGCTGCTGAGGGAAATAGCTCTGACAAACTCTGTAACCGCTTCATTTATGAGTTCTTCATCTGTACTTTCCACTAGGTCTTGCATCCAGTCTAAGCCTTGACCATCTTCCAAATCTTCTGCTTCGGCCGGCTCAAGTGGCTCTGGTTCTTTGTCTTCGCTGGTGTCAGGCGAATCTGGCTTTAATTCATCGCCAAGTTCTGATGTGTGTTCCGTCGCATCGCTTGGGTCCGGTTCATCAGTGGGATCTGGTGTGTCCGGATGTTCCGGTTCCTCATCCGGTTCTGGTGTTTCATCCGGCTCCGATTCGTCAGCCGGTGTCCCTTCATCAACTGCATCAAGCTCGTCTTCCGGAGTGTCCTCCTGATCCCCAAACCAAATCACTGGGTAACCTTGGTTTTCAACCAACCAGGTATAGGTTGCAAAAGCAGACTCGCGTACATCCAGCAGTTTTCCATCCAGCTTAGGCAGATAGTCTCGTGAGAGGGAAAGCTTAATGCGGTAATCGCGGTTTGGCTGTGATTCAAACAGGGGATACCACATTAAAGTTTCGTCAAGAGCCTGCATTGGCTCTGATTCATAATTGGGAAGAAAACCTTCATAGCTCAGGTCTAATGTCTGCGCAGCACTATCAGGCTGAAACACAGCAGATACTACCGCTGCGGCAGTAGTGTTGTTTACTTCATATGTAAGCAGAGTGGGAATCCAAAGCGCAGTTACATGGGCTTTGGGAAATAGTTTAAACTGAATTTGATCCTGCTCTGCAGGAACGGAGATCCTGGCATTAACACGGATAAAACCCTGCTCCGGGATAAAGAAGACCTCAACTACATCTTGTTCTGCAAAAACACAGGCAGGAAAGGCAAGTATGACGATAAGAACTGAGATTAAGCTGATTTGTTTCACGAACAACCCCCCCTATTCAACTATAACATTTCTTGGATTCATGCGTTATTCCTCTCTTTTTTCGGAGTTTTAGTTAGGCATTTTTGTTGTAATTTCCCTGCGTTCTTGGTATAATACCCATGTGCACAAAAGTGTGTACATAAATAAGGGAGGTAAATCATGCATCCGTATATTGATTTTGTCAATCCCAATTTGGGAGATCTGTTAACCAAGATCGGTTTAGACAAACGCTATGTCAAGGGACAGGGGTGTTACCTCTACGACCAGGAAGGAAATACATATTTGGATTTAATCGCAGCCTATGGTGCGCTGCCTTTCGGCTTTAATCCAGTGGAAATCTGGGAAGCGATTCGGGAGGTGGAAGTCTCCCTCGAGCCCAGTTTCGTTCAGCCTTCATTGCTGACACCAGCAGGGGAACTGGCTAAAAGACTGATTGAAATAGCGCCACCCGGCATGGCTAAAGTAACATTTGCCAACAGCGGTGCGGAAGCGGTTGAAGCAGCAATCAAGCTTGCTCGATCCAAGACCGGTAAAAAAGGCATAGTTTCTACCAAAAACAGTTTTCACGGCAAAACTCTCGGTGCGCTGTCAGCGACAGGAAACAGAAGCTATCAACAAGCATTCGGAGCCCCGATGGAAGGATTTCACTTTGTTCCGTACGGAGATGCTGCAAGCCTTGAACAGCTGCTGGCTGCTGCGGCGGATCAAATTGCCGCGGTGATTCTAGAGCCCATTCAGGGAGAAGGGGGTATTGTCGAACCTCCAAGTGGATACCTGGCTGAGGTGCGGCGGCTGTGCACGGAATATGGAGTTCTGCTGATTTTCGATGAGATCCAAACTGGCTTAGGCCGCACTGGGACCATGTTCGCAGCCGAGGCCGAAGGTGTAATGTGCGATATTATAACTCTTGCCAAAGCGTTGGGTGGCGGACTGATTCCCATCGGAGCTGTGCTGTGCACAGATGATGTTTATAATGAGGAGTTTGCAACCAAGCACTCGTCAACTTTTGCCGGCAATACCATTGCCTGTCGAGTAGGCGCTAAAGTGGTTGAACTGCTCGCAGCCAACGATCAATTCTTAGTTAAGGAAGCTGCCCGCAAGGGAAGTATTCTAAAGGCTGGTTTGGAAAAAATCCAAGCTCAATATCCAGATATTATTAAAGGTGTTCGGGGCCGTGGTTTAATGCTCGGATTGGATTTTGGAAGCAGTCGAGAAGTTTATCCTAACAGCCTCCTTGGTATAATGGCTGAGCAGAAAGTGCTTACGCCGATCATTGCCAGCCACCTGCTGAATGTGGGTAAGGTGCGAGTTGCGCCGACTTTAAATGGTGCCAGCGTAATCCGAATTGAACCGCCGTTGATTATCAGCGATGAGCAGATCGGTCATGCCCTGACCGCTATTGAGAAAACAGTTAGGGTGCTGGCACAGCGGAACACAGCTGCTTTGACGGCGCATTTGCTGTCGATAGATCTGAAGACAGATAGTCAGCCGCCGCAGGTAGAGTTAAGTCCTTCAGCAGAGCAAAGTCTCGAACAGGAGGACGGCCGATTTGCATTTTTAGTTCATCCCCTGAGTATGAAAAACTACTCAGATTATGATCGCAGCTTGGAGGCCTTCTCCGATGAGCAGCTGGCTGAACTTGCCGGCCGCTGGACTGATATGCTGGAACCATATGTTATCTCCAGCGCCAGGATCACATCCCAAACCGGGCAGAGTGCTTTTGGCGATTTTATAGTAGTTCCGTATACGGCGGATGAGCTGCAGCAAATGCCCCGAGTAGAAGCGGAGGCAAAAATATTGGAAGCTGTAGAATTGGCTGTACATCGCGGTGCCAAAATTGTTGGGTTGGGTGCCTATACCTCGGTTGTTACTGGAGGCGGCCGCTCTTTGGTAGGTAAAGCACCGGTAGCGATTACAACCGGCAACAGCTATACGGTTCTTTCGGGAATTGATGCCCTAACCATCGGAGGGACCAAACTAGGATTGGCTTTAGACCGGTCAACGGCTGCTATTGTGGGTGCTGGTGGCGCAATAGGTAAGGCTTCTGCTATGCTTTTGGCAGAGCAAGTGGCTCGCCTAATTTTAATCGGCAATCCGGCGCGTCCGGAAAAGAGCCGCTTTAGGATGCTTAAAGTCATGGCCGAGATGTACCGCTATCTGCGCGAACAGCATTTCGCCGGACGGGAATTTGCAGCTAACAGTATCGGTGCGGTGGTTAACAGATTACCTGATCTGCCTGCCTTGGACGCAGGACTGAGTGAATGGATGGATTACTGCGAAAGCCAACTTGAAAAACCGGGATGTCCAGTTACCGTCACTGTCGACCTGCGGTCGTATTTACCTGCGGCAGATTTAGTTCTGGCAGCAACCAGCAGCACGGATGATTTAATTACTCCGGATATTATCAAACCAGGCGCCTTAATTTGTGATATGTCTCGGCCAGCGAATGTAAGCGGTGATGTG
Source organism: Bacillota bacterium (assembly GCA_012837335.1). Lineage (NCBI taxonomy): Bacteria > Bacillati > Bacillota > Bacillota bacterium. The sequence continues at coordinate 40,307 of DURM01000011.1, read as the reverse complement.
CTTACACAGCGTCAGGACGTGCTGGTGATAGATGGAGGGGTTATTGAACTACCGGGTGAGGTAGATTTGGGCTGGAATTTTGGTTTTGACAAGGGTCAGGCTTATGCGTGCATGTCGGAGACAATCATGTTAGCTCTCGACCGCAACTATACAAACACCAGTATTGGCGCGGATCTAAATATTGCCTATATGAACGAACTGCGGGAGTGTGCCGAGCGGCATGGATTTAGGCTTGCCGGATTTCGCAGTTTTGATCTGCCCCTGCCGGAATCAGTTTGGGAGCAAGTTGTGGCCGCTCGCCAAGAGTTAATGGTAGGAGGACAGGGAGCATAGCTGCATAGACTGAGTTATCGTGTGAACCTGTGGAGAACTGCCGCAGGTTCTATTTTATTTGCTTAAGAATATAAATTAGACAAACAAAGGATCTCGGCCAAGGTGGTGTAACCCGTGCATCGTGTAGTTGTGGCAGGTGGTACCGGACGAACCGGGAAGGCTGTAGTTCAGTATTTAATCGGTTGTGCTGGCCTGGAGGTAGTTGGCATTGTCAGCAGACAAAACGCAGGGCGGTATTTAAGCAGTTTGCTGCCTGATTTAGATGTAGAGATTCCCATCTTTGGCACTTTAGAACAGGCGTATGCAGCTGTTTTGCCAACAGATGTCGTTGATTTTACAGTGCCAGAGGCAGCAGTAAACCATTTTACCTTCTGCATAGAAAAACGCATTCATCCGATTATCGGTACCACGGGCTTGAGCAGTAAAGACCAGCAGCTGTTCGCAGATCTCTGCCGTGAGCATAAGCTTGGAGGAGCATTAATCCCAAACTTCGCCCTGGGTATGATAGTTGTCAAGAAAGCACTAGCCGCAGCAGCTGAGCTGTTTGCATATGCAGCGGTAATTGATTATTATTCAGATCAAAAAAAGGAAGTTCCTTCGGGAACTTCCAAGCAGTTAGCTGCAGAGCTTAAAAAATACAAGAATTACAGTCACGAATCCATACCGGTTTACAGCTTTCGCATCCCGGGTCAGACCGTCAGCCAGCAGCTGAAATTCGGCGGGATGGGTGAAACGATTACAATTAGTCATGATGTGAGCGATCGGGTCTGTTTTGGTCCGGGGGTATATAAAGCAGTGGTCAACATTGGCCGATATGAGCATCTAGTTACAGACTTAGGTTTTCTGCTTTAGCTGTTCTATGGGTTTTTCGGTACTGCATAGGTGAGCAGCTGGTAAATTTCCGGAATACTCTGCCAAAATGCGAGTGGCTTTCATAACCCACCTGCTCAGAAATGGCGCTGATCGGCAGATCGGTAGTACGCAGAAGCTGCTGCGCTGCCTTAATGCGGGTGTTGTTTAAGTACTCAGTTAGCGTCAGCCCAGTAACTTGTTTAAACATTCTACTGAGATAGTAAGGACTGATATAAAATTCATTAGCGATAGCAGTGAGAGTCAGCTTTTCCCGATAATTCTTTCTGACATGCTGAACAATCTTATGGATGGTCAAGTAAACCGGGTTAAGCTCGTTGAGATGGTGATAGACCAGATCAAAATTTAGGCGATTAGAAAACAAGAGAAGCTCTGTTAACAGAACTCTTTGATACAGCTCACCGCCAGGTTGGTGGTTGCTGTACTCGTCTGCCAGCTTCGTAAGGAGTGATTCAATAAAGTTCTGCTGTGCGACAGTCAAGTGGACTACCTTTGTGTCGTGGTAAAAACAGGACAGCAGTTCACTAACTTGAGCTTGGCTGAGCAGCTGTCTGAGAAAAGTTTCGGTGAAGTAAACCACATAGCGGGCGTGCGCTCCCATGCTGCTGTCCGCCTCGGTTGTCCGGTGAATATATCCTTTTGAAATGAACACCAAATCCCCCGGATGAACATGAAAAATTTGATCCTCAATGAAATAAAAACGCTCTCCTGAAACCAGATAATATATTTCATAATGATTATGCTCATGCTTCTGGGGCATTGTATACGAAGTGTCCAGTTTATTATAATGAATCGAAAAATCTACTGTATTCAAACATCTCACCCCTATGGATTCAATTCTAGCATAGATTCTGGATGCAGCGCAAAAAATGTCGAAAAAGTTATGTAAAAGCAAAAGAGGTAAAGAAACTTAGCCTTCCTTGCTGTATAATAATTAAAGATGGCACAAAAATCAACACTGATTAACAGGAATTTAAAATAAGTTGTCGAATGTTTCTACATGATATACTTTTGATCCGCTGTTTAACGCAGGCAGAGAAGGGGTAGGTTAGGATGAAAAAAAGATTAGCTGCACTGTTAATTATCATTACTATCAGCTGGTTGGCTTTATCAGCAGGAATCTATGCTGAGAGCGAGCCGGAATACACTCTAGGGGATATTACTGCATATGTACGCGAACGAGGATATCTGGATTATCTGGAACAGTATCCTGATGCTGTGCGTCCTGACGCAGAGATTATCATTCCTGCTTCTGACTACTCTGCTTCAGATATGCAGTTAGAAATTATCTCAGATTTTGCTGGCTCTGATCAAGAGGTCTTGATGACTGAAGAGACAGGATATGTCGAGTGGACTTTTGAGGTGGAGCAAGCTGGATTGTATAATCTCGCCATAAAATACTATCCACTTGAAGGACGCGGGGTAGACATTGAACGAGAGCTGTGGATCAATGGCGAGCGTCCCTTTGATAATGCCCAATATCTGAAGTTCTATCGTGTTTGGGGCGACGAAGGCGACTTTATCGTTGACTCTTTGGGCAATGAAATCCGCTCCAAGCAAATTGAAAAGCCGGAGTGGATCTACGCAGATGTAAAGGATCCGCTTGGTTATTTTCAAGAGCCATACAGCTTCTATCTTAATCAAGGCATTAACACGATTAGATTAGTTTCTCGCATGGAACCGGTTGCGCTGGCAGAGCTGAAACTCTATCAATATGTCAGCCCGCCGAGCTATGCGGAGGTATACGCTGCGTACGAGTCTCAAGGAATTCGTCCTACAGCAAACGTTTTTATTAAAAAGCAGGGTGAGGAAAGCACTGTTCGCTCATCACCGACTTTATTTCCTATCTCCGATCATGGCGATCCATCAGTAGAACCTTACCACCACGCAGAAATTCGCCTAAACACGATCGGGGGATACCGCTGGGCACAGCCGGGTCAGTGGATCCGCTGGGAAGTTGATGTGCCTGAAGACGGATTATATATTCTTGCTTTTAAGGCAAAGCAGGATCAAAAAGCAGGCGCTGTCAGCACTCGCCGGCTGTACATAAATGGTAAGGTGCCTTTTGCTGAGGTTTCTGCCGTTCCGTTTTATTACTCTACTTATTATCAGATGAATGTATTAGGCGATCCTGATACAGGTCAACCATACTACTTCTATCTTCCCAAAGGGAAAAACGAAATAACCTTAGAGGTTGTTTTAGGCGATGTTGCCGATGTGCTCAGAGGTACAGAGGAGCACCTCTATGAGCTCAACACTATTTACCGCCGGATTATCATGATCACCGGTGGAAATCCGGACCCGATGAGGACTTATGAGTTAGATAAACGGATTCCTGAGGTAATCAGTCGGATCGGTTATCAAGCTGATATTTACCAAGACCTGGTGGATCAGCTGATCGCCGAAACCGGAATGGAAGGGGAGCATACTCAGGCACTCACTCAGGTCGCGTTCCTGCTTCGGAGAATGTACAGCGATACTGATCGCATAACAAGAATGCTCTCTGAGTTTCGCGACAGCCTCGGCTCTATCGGTAACTGGATTTATCAAACCAGGGAGCAGCCGCTGCAGATTGATTACTTAATAGTTGCCTCTCCCGATCAGACTATGCCGAGAGCTGAGCCGACCTGGTGGCAGTCGCTTGTTCACGAGATAAAAGCAATTGCAGCTTCGTTTTACCGTGAATATGACTTAATGGGCAATATCTCAGGCGACGATATCGCGGAAGAGAGAGAACCGATCACTGTTTGGATTGGCTCAGGAAGAGACCAAGCCCAGATTTTAAAACAGCTGATCGATAACGAATTCAGTCCTAAGACAGGTATACCTGTAAAAATGCAGCTGGTGCCAGATCTGACTCAACTTCTATTAAGAGCAGCTATTGCAGGAACCGCACCTGATGTTGCCATCGGCATGCAACTGCAGGATCCAGTTAACTTTGGAATGCGGGGAGCCCTGTATAATCTCGCCAATTTCGCTGACTTCGATGAAGTAATGCAGGACTTCATGGTCAGTTCTTACGTTCCATTTACATTTAGGGATAATGTCTTTGCATTGGCTGCTCAGCAGTCGTTTCCGGTAATGTTCTACCGGAAAGACATCTTGGCTGAATTGGGCATCGACATTCCCAAAACCTGGGACGATGTTTATCGGATTTTGCCAATTCTCCAGAAAAACGGCATGTCCATTGGTATCAGGCCGTCGATATACTATACCTGGCTCTACCAGCGCGGTGAGTTGGTGTATAAGCCTGACGGGGTTGAAACTAATCTCGACTCAGAAACAGCAATTCAAGCATTTGCAGAGCTGACTGATTTATGGAGTCTGCACAGTCTGCTGATTGAGTTTAATACTGAAAACCGGTTCCGTTTTGGTGAAATGCCGATTGTAATTGAGGACTACGGCTTTTACAATCGCCTGGCAGTGTTTGCACCTGAACTGAGGGGCGAATGGGGCTTTGATTTGGTGCCCGGCACGGTGCAGCCGGATGGAACTGTTAACCACACCGTTGTCGGGATTACCACCGCCAATCCCATGTCGGTTTCATTAGCCGGCATTCAAGGACCAGCAACCGGTATTCTACAAACAGCATCAGACCATGATGCTGCCTGGGAGTTTGTTAAGTGGTGGATCAGTGCTGATACTCAGCTTCAGTTTGGCCGTGAACTAGAAAACTTGATGGGGACAGCAGCTCGCTATCCAACAGCAAATCTCGAGGCATTTTTACAGCTGCCTTGGACTTCAGAGCAGCGAGAAAAACTATTAGAGCAGTGGCATTGGGTTGAAGGTTCGTTAGAAGTTCCGGGTGGATACTATATGAATCGGATGTTTGATTGGGCGTTTAGGGCAGTTGTGGTTGATGACGACTTCACTTCTGCGCGGGAGACCTTGACAAAATACAATATGGATATTAACTACGAACTGCGCCTGAAGAGAGATGAGTTTGGTTTGGAACTGACGCTTGATGAGATCCCGCAGGAGTATATCGATCTCTTTTGGTCACGCTTTACTCACATTCAACCACGTGATCAGTATTGATTATTAAAATAACGGGGGAAGCAAAATGAGTTCATCTGTTCAACGCGATAAAACCCAACTGGGAATGAAGACAAGACCCGGGAGATTTGCGGCACTGCTTAAGGAGATCAGAGCTTCCAAGACATGCTATCTGTTCTTAGCACCATATGCCATCCTGTTCACACTGTTTACTGTTGTTCCGGTTATCATGGCAATTCTGCTCAGCTTCACCTATTTCAACATGCTGCAGCCGCCGCAGTGGGTAGGTCTGCACAACTACGTCCGGCTATTTCTGGAGGATGAGATCTTCCTAATTGCCGTTAAAAACACGCTCGTCTACGCTGCAATTACCGGACCTGTCAGCTATCTACTCTGCTTTGTGATAGCCTGGCTGATTAATGATCTCAAGCCAAAAGTAAGAGCGTTCCTAACGTTGTTGTTCTATGCTCCGTCTATTTCCGGTAATGCGTATGTGGTATGGCGGGTTATTTTCAGCGGTGACACTTATGGCATTGTCAATGGTTTCCTAATGTACTGGGGCTTTATCGATTCGCCAATCCAATGGCTGATTGACCCGAAGTACATCATGCCGATTGTAATCTTGGTTGTATTATGGATGAGTTTAGGCACTTCGTTCCTTGTGTTTATCGCTGGACTGCAGGGAATCGACCCAGCTCTATACGAGGCAGGTGCAATCGATGGAGTTAGAAATAGATGGCAGGAGCTGTGGTACCTGACGCTGCCGCAGATGCGAGGGTATCTGATGTTTGGTGCGATCATGTCAATTACCTCGTCATTTACGGTCGCTGGTGAGATCACCACTTTAGTAGGCTTTCCCAGCACCGATTATGCAGCTCATACCATCGTCCAGCATTTACAGGACTACGGAACAATCAGATTTGATATGGGGTACGCCTCTTCTATCGCTGTAATATTGTTCTTCATGATGGTTGTTGCTCAAAGAGTAGTTCAGAAGTTGCTAGATAAAGTTGGGGAGTAGGGGGGATCGGACGATGGCATTAAGCATTAGAAAAAAACGGTTGTCGCGTTCAGCCGGCGGCGATGTGGTGATTCTGCTGTTTTTATTGGCAGCAGCCTCCTTTATGGTACTGCCGATGATTCTGATTATCAGTAATGCGTTCAAACCATTGAGCGAGCTGTTTCTGTTTCCGCCGCGGTTGTTTGTGCGCAATCCTACTATGAAAAATTTCCATGACTTAATGATCATGATGGCTCAGTCATGGGTACCATTTGGCAGATATTTGCTTAACTCACTATTTATTGTTATTCTCGGTACATTCGGAAACGTTTTGTTTGGATCAATGGCAGCCTATGTTATCTCAGTCCGGAAATTCCCCGGAGCGAAGCTGTTCATGACTATGGTAGTACTGTCGCTGATGTTTTCATCAGAAGTAACCCAGATCCCAAACTATGTCACGATTGCGTTTTTGGGCTGGGTGGATTCACTAAAAGCGGTGATTATTCCGGCGTGGGCATCATCTTTAGGATTGTATCTGATGAAGAATTTTATCGACAGCATGATCCCGGATTCGCTAGTTGAAGCGGCAGAGATTGATGGAGCTGGAGATTTTCGGATTTATTGGCAGATTGTAATGCCAAACGTCAAACCAGCGTGGTTGACTATGATCATTCTTTCGTTCCAACAGTTATGGCGCACCCAGGGTGGATACTACATCTACTCGGAGCAGCTGAAAACACTGCCATACGCCTTGAATCAGATCGCTCAGGGTGGAGTAGCGCGCCAGGGTGTTCAAGCGGCTGTAACTGTTCTGATGATGATTATTCCTATCATTGTATTTGTAATCAACCAGAGTAAAGTAGTAGACACCATGGGCACATCGGGAATGGCGAATTAATTACGCGAGGACGGAGTGAGGAACTTGAAGTTAACTAAGGCATATTTGTTTGTCTGTGCACTGATGCTGATCATATCAATGCCGGCAGCCGCAGTACCATATGAGACTTATACCTATGACTATTGGAATAATCCCGTACCTTCTCCTCACGCATATGTACCGGCTCGGGTGGTGTATGGACAGGAGTTAGGAATAAGCAATTTTAGATCACCGCAGGACATTTTTGCGCTTGATGATCAAATTTATATTGCAGATTCTGGGAACAACCGCATTGTCCACGTTAATCGCGATTGGGAAGTTATCAGGATTATTGATGGTTTCGAAAACGCTGGAACGACTGACCGCTTTAAGAACCCGCGAGGCATTCATGTTACCGAAACTGGTGACATTTACGTTGCAGATCGGGATAATAACCGAATTGTAATTCTCGATGGGGATCTTCAGTTAAAGCAGATTATCACTTCTCCAGCTGAAATAGACCCTGAGTTGTTTACTAGTGATTTCCGCTTTCGACCTGATAAAATTGGTGTTGACCAGTACGGAACGATTTATGTGATTTCAGCGGGTGTATACGATGGAATCATGGAATTTGATTTATATGGTAATTTTCAGGGATTTGTGGGAGCACCTAAGGTTTATCCAACTTTGGCGGATTATATTTGGCGCCTCATTGGTACAAAAGCTCAGCGTGATAGAATGCGGCTGTTCTTGCCGGTAGAGCACAGTAACTTAGACATCGATCACCGCGGTTTTATCTATGCAACTGCTACTGGCGGTGAGATTGGTGAAGCAGAAAAAGTCAGAAGAATTAATACTGCTGGTTTAGATCGGTTGATGCGGATTCCTACTTCGCCTCCGATTGGTGACTTCCCCGATGTCACCACATCGGTGTTTGTTGATGTAATCAGCCGCGAAAACGACATCTTTTCTGTTTTAGACCGCACTAACGGTAGAATCTTTACCTATAGTCCGGCTGGTCATCTGCTTTACGCTTTTGGTGCAATCGGAGAAGTTCAAGGAGCGTTCTCTAATCCGGCAGCCATGACCGAGTTAGACAATCACCTGCTGGTGGTTGATGCGATCAAGAATACAATAACGGTATTTGCTCCTACAGAGTACCAACAGTTGATTCATCAAGCGATCGACTTCTATGCTTCCGGTAATTATGATCAAGCGACCGCATGCTGGCATCAAGTTCTAGAGCTGAATGCTAACTACGATCTTGCTTATACAGGTATCGGTAATGCTCTGCTGATGCAGGGAGATTATGCCGGTGCTATGGCTAATTACAAATTGGCAAACGATCGCGAAAATTATTCTGAAGCATTCCGGTATTACCGCAAGCAGGTGACAGAGAAGTATTTTGGAGTGTATATGTTTATTGCTGCAGCTTTGATTATCTATATTCTGTTCTTTGCAACCTCGAAAAAGAGTGAGCAGAGTGTTGCCGAAGCTAAAGCAGAACAAGCTGCGGCATATGAAAAAGTGCTGCAGTGGGAGTCGATGAAAAAGCGGCCGCTGAAAGTCCAGCTGCTGCGGATTAAACATGGCCTCCATTTCGCCTTAAAACTGATTGTTAGTCCAATCCAAGGTTTCTGGGATTTGAAATATGAGAAGCGGGGTAATCTGCCGACAGCAATGGTGCTTTTAGCGCTCCTGATTATTTCGTACTTAGTTAACTATCAGTACAGCGGATTTATTTTCAATACCCGGGATCCAAGAACATTGAACATTGTTTCGGAATCGATCAGTATACTAGTTCCGATCATAATGTGGGCAGCCATCAACTGGTCGCTGACAACTTTGATGAATGGTAAGGGCAGCTTTAAGGAAATTTTAATCGCAACATCTTATTCGTTCACTCCGCTGATTTTGGTTCTTGTACCTTTAACAATTATCAGCAATTATCTAACCATGGATGAGGGCACATTTTATTACTTAGTGCTTTCCATTGCGCTGGTTTGGTCGCTGATGCTGATGTTTTTCGGCACGATGGTTACCCATGAATACAGTCTACCAGCAACAATCGGGGTTACTATCCTGATTTTAGTTGGAGTCGGGATTACCTTGTTTATTCTGCTGTTATTTGTGGATATTGTGCTGCAGTTATTCGCCTTCTTTGGAGAAGTTTATCGTGAGTTTGTCTTCAGGTTGTAGCAAGGAGGAAGCCTCAATGAAAATTACAAGGCAATCAGGGGTTTTACTTTTAGTACTAGTGCTGTCCTTAACAGCTGCTGTCGGGATTGCTGCAGCTGATGATCTCGCTGGTTATGAGTTTGTTGCGGCAAATGAATACTTAAGCCTCTATTTTAACTCAGAGACCGCTGAAGTAGCTGTCCATGATCTCCGCACCGATTTGATTTGGTACAGCAACCCGCCTAACAGGGCTAGTTTTGAAAAGACAGCTCGCGGTGCAGCCAAGGATGCTTTAGGCGCCCAGCTTAGAATCACCTATTACGAACCGGGCGACGTGATGCGGACAATGGATAGTTACAACGACAGCGTCGCATACGGTCAATTTGAGGCGGAACCAATTGCTAATGGCATCCGCGTTGAGTATGTATTCGGCAAGGAATGGGATGACAAGTACTATCTGCCGCTGATTGTAGAGCAGAATTTATACGAAACTGAGTTTTTTGCCAAACTTGATGCTGCTCAAGGCCGCACCATCTCCAATCTGTATGCTTTAGTAGAACTGAGGGAGCCAGAAGAAGGTCAGACTGCAAACATAGCTGGTAAATATGTAATCCATGATCTTGGGGGCAATCTCAACGCGCGGGATCAGCGGATCATTCACAATGTATTTCTTGGCCATGTGGTTGCCTGTCGTTCCGACTATACTCAAGGCAGTCAGGTAAAACCCGAGGATTTAGAGGCTTTTCTTGGCAAACCATTTTATATGCTGAAATCCCTTGAGAGGGATATGCTTCCGTGGGATAAAGATGCGGTAATTGAGATTACTAGAGATGTAGGATTTGATCCTCATATTATCGGTGAAGGTTACCAACAGTTTAACCTCGAAGCGGGCGAGCCAAATATCGTTGTGTTTAAAGTGCCAATAGAGTACCGCATCGATGGAGAAAATTTGGTAGTTAATCTTGATACTTCTGGCATTGAGTATCCCCTCAATGTGATTAACCGCGAAGGTAATCGCGTGACCTATATTTTGACTCAAATCGATCTGCTCCCTTACTTTGGAGCTGCAGAACAGGGAAGTGATGGGTACTTATTTGTACCGGATGGCCCTGGTTCTCTCATCTATTTTGACAACGGCAAGACTCATCTTAATCCTTACACTCGAAGAATCTTCGATCAGGATCATGCTGTAAGCGCTCCCAGCGCTAATGTCATAACTCACACAAACAGTCTTCCTGTTTTTGGCGTGAAGAAGGATAGTCGCGCATTATTCGCCATTATCGAAGCGGGAGCAAGCATTGCCCGCCTTAATGCCGACATATCCGGGAGGCGGATATCGTACAATACGATCTTTCCATCATTTATTATTTTTGAAAGAACAACTTCTTCGCTGCAGGGAGACATGCCCGATATTCACCGTGCTTCGGCGCAGTGGGTGCAGAGCGGACAGAGTTCGGTTAATGTTTATCAGCCGAAAATGTATGATCAAGACATTCAAATCCGCTATGCTTTTTTAGTTGATGATCAGGCAGACTATGTTGGAATGGCCCATTATTACCAAAATTATCTGCTTGCAAAGGGATTCCTAACTAGAATCGACCCTCAGCCTCAAGTACCATTGATGCTGGAGTTAATTGGTGCGATCCAAGACCGACGGCCAATTTTGGGTGTCCCTCGCGATGTGATTGTCCCGCTGACAACATTTGCTGAAGCACAGGCATTTGTATCGCAACTCTTTGATAAAGGGATTAAAAACCTGAGTGTTACTTATACGGGATGGATGAGTAATGGTGTAAGTCACCGCTATCCCAGCAAAGCCAAGTTAGAATCCAAGCTGGGAACCAAGGCTGAGTTAACTGAGCTTAACAGAATGCTTGCAGACAGTGGAGGCCGTTTATATCCGGCTGTAAATTTCCAGCATATTAAGTATGACACTATGCTCGATGGATTTATATCTATGCGGGACGGTACCCGGGCACTGACGAGGACTGTTGCAACAGGCATAGACCGGATAACGGGCATGCCCTATTACATTCTTTCTCCAGCAAAACTGGATTCATTAGTAAGCCGCTATTTGGTTTCTCAACAGCAGTATGAGTTTTCAGGAATTCACCTCGCTGATTTAGCGAGCAGGCTCTATGGCGACTACCGCCGGGGACATGTGGTAATTCGCGAAGAAGCTATTCGGATTATTGAACAGCAGTTGGCCAAAATTAAGGGCGAATACGGGTTGGAAATTCAATCTTACGGGATCAACAGTTATGCAATTCCTTATGTTTCAAGTGTGATTAATCTGCCACTGCACCATACAGGAATTGATATAACTGATGAAACAGTACCCTTTGTTCCAATTGTGCTGCATGGATTTGTGCACTATGCCGGTGAACCATTAAACCGCATCGGTGATTATGGAGATTATCTGCTGAAGATGGTTGAAGTAGGCGCCTATCCGTTCTTCCAGGCGTTTAATGCCAATCCAAGCATCCTTAAAGGCAGCTTGTATGCCGATTATTACACAGGCGAGTTTAAAACAATCACTGACTATATTGTCGATGTTTACAATGAATTGAATGGTGTATTTATAAATCTGCAGAATGAAAGGATTATCGATCATCAAAAACTGCAGGACAGAGTGTATGCCACAGTATATGAGAATGGAGTTCGGATAGTAGTGAATTACGATCTTGAACCGGTTACCATCGATGGTTACAGGATCGAGCCAAAGAGCTATCGAGTTTTCGAGGGGGAGTAACAGATGATTAAAAAGCGTGGGTCGCGGTTTAGCTTACGAACACGAGAAGCGATAAACGGTTATCTTTTCACCTTGCCTTTCGTGATCGGGTTTATCCTAATGTTCCTGTATCCATTCATTCAGTCGATCATGTTCAGCTTGAGCAGTTTGGAGATCAGTACACAAGGATACAAGCTGACTTGGATCGGATTTGAAAACTATTATACTGCGATGCTCGTTAATGCAGAGTTTCCGCGACTGCTGGCAGAAACCGCCCTGCAGATGGTTCGAGATGTTCCATTAATTCTCATCTTCAGCTTTTTTGCGGCGATATTGCTGAATCAAAGATTTAAAGGCCGTTTATTTGCCCGCGTTGTCTTCTTTCTTCCCGTGATACTTTCGGCTGATATCATCTTGAGGATGGAAAGCGCTGACTATATTACTGCTTTTCTCGATGCCTCGCTGGCTGAAGAAGCAGCAGCGCAGGGGACGCTCGGTACAATTTTCAGCCGCGGTCAGCTGGTCAGCATGCTGATGTATCTGAAACTTCCAGCGCAGCTGGTAGATTACATTGTCGCCGGCTCTGAGCAGATTGCGACAATTATTCGCTCATCAGGTGTCCAAATCTTGATCTTCCTTGCTGGGCTGCAGTCAATTTCACCGTCTTTATTTGAAGTTGCAAAAATCGAGGGTGCAACCGGCTGGGAATGCTTTTGGATGATAACTTTTCCGCTGTTAAGTCCGCTGATTGTTACCAATATAGTTTACAGCGTAATTGATTTCTTTACGATGCCTTCGAACCCGCTTGTTGACTTTATTCAATCAAATATGTTCGGAGGGGCTGGTTATGGAGTAGCCATGGCTATGAGCTGGATTTACTTTATATTCATAGCTCTGTTCCTGCTTTTAACCGCAGGTCTGATATCACGCTGGGTAGTTTATATGGAATAGGGCAGGGGGGATATGGAAGTGAAACGAAAACAAGTCATTGGCTTTATCTTAGGCGTTCTCAGGTATTTGATTATTATCAGCGTCTGCTATGTAATTTTGCGGCCGCTGCTTGCTAAGATCGTGTCGTCATTCATGACCGAACAGGATCTGTATGACCAGACCGTAAAATGGATTCCACGCAACTTTACCTTTAATAATTATCGAGCGATGTATGTTCATATGAAATATTTCACTGCGCTTCGTAATTCCCTAGCCTTTTCATTCCTGATTGCCGTTTTGCAGCTGGCATCCTGTACTCTTGTGGGTTATGGATTGGCAAGATTCAAATTCAGGGGCGCAAAGATCATCTTTGGTTTGGCCATATTCACATTGATTGTGCCGCCGCAGATCATTATTCTGCCTCTGTACCTAAATTTCCGTTTCTTCTCTATTCCATTTGTGCTGCCAAAACCCGGCATCGATCTTTTAAACAGCATCTGGCCGTTCATTTTGATGGCTGCCAGCGGCACAGGGTTTAACAATGGTCTGTTCATCTATATTATGCGCCAATTCTTTAAGAACTCGCCAAAGTCGCTGGAAGAAGCAGCCTATATCGACGGAGCCAACGCTATGCAGACATTTATCCGGGTAATGCTCCCAGGAGCAATGCCGGCACTGGTGATCGTCTTCTTGTTTTCTTTTGTCTGGCAGTACAATGATTACTTCTTTACAGGCATGTACTGGCGGCAGGCAACACTACTTTCCCACACACTAGACGTTGCTGCTGAGAACTATGCATATTCGCAGGGGGCACACTTTACCGGGCAGTATATTTCACTCCTAAATAACACAGGTATGATTCTGTTTATTCTGCCGCTGTTAACCCTATTTGCGTTCACTCAGCGCTACTTTATCGAGAGCGTAGAACGCACAGGTTTGGTTGGTTAAGCTTTACTAATTAGAATAGCGGAGGTGATGCGCGGGGGGGAAGTTGGTCTTAGTTTATCAGCTGACTAGTTAAAACAAAGGAGGTATATTAGTGAAAAGAGCAAGACTGTTGATCACTGCTATGTTGGTGAGTCTTATCGTTTTCGGTTCATCTGCTGCGGCTTTTGATTTGACCCAGTTTGGTCTGCAGCCAGCTGAAAACTATGATTTTGGTGGCGAAACTGTAACCATTATCTCCTGGACCAGCGAAAGAATGGCCAACTATTTCCAGGATGACCTGATGGTTATGGGACGGGTAGAAGAAGTAGAAGAACTGTTCAATGTTAAGATTAATTGGATGCAGGAGCGGGAAATTCCCGAGATTAACTTTAACCGCCTGTTATCCGGTGAATCTGTAAACGACCTCTGGCATGTGCAGAACAAGATCGGTTACTGGGAATTAGTATCTAATGACGCTGCTTATCCAGTTTATGAAATCATTGGCGACCAATACTGGGATAATATGCCCCCGAGCTTAAGACAAGTTGAGGAAGCCTTCAAGTACAAAGGCGAGTACTGGGGTATTGGACCAGTTGAGTGGCGTCCGCTCTTTGGTTACCAAAACGACTTGATATTTGTAGCTTATAACAAGACCCTGATTGACCGCGAAGGTTTAGCTGATCCTTTTGAGCTCTACCTAGCCGGCGAATGGGATTGGGACGCAGCTACTGAAATCGCAATTGCTGCTACTCAAGACCTCGATGGCGACGGCGAAATCGACCAATGGGGTATTGTAGACGCACGTCCTTGGGACTTGGCGGTATCCAACGGTGCGAGCTTAACTCGCGTTGACGAGAACGGCAGAGTTATCTTTACCGGAGATGAGCCAGCTTACCTGGAAGCTTTAGAGCAGTATCGTCTGTGGTGGAGTGAACTGAAAGTTCAGATGCCAACTAACAGCTCTGGTGATCTGAGAAACGCATTTGTTAACGGCAGAGCTGCAATGTGGTTCTACGCAGGTTCCTGGCAGCTTCCAGACTACCTGATGCCGATGGAAGACGAATGGGTAATCGTACCATATCCAAAGGGACCAAGAGTTGACGATTACCAATGGACAGTACAGGCTCTGAATACTACCCTCATTCCGGCAAACGCTGCTCAACCCGAAGCATTAATCGCACTCAAGACTTATATGTGGCGTGAAGAAGACGTAACCCAAAGTGATCTCCTTGCAAGACACGTCCGCAATCAACAATCTGCTCAAGTTTTCTTAGAAGGCAATATGAACTGGTCTGGTACCGCTTCCAGATTGTTTGAGACCTTCTTGGGAACATATGTGGACGATGTACGTTTAGTCGGTCAAGGTGAACTCAGCCCGGCAGCATGCATGGCCGCATTAAAACCGGTTATTCAAGCTAACCTGGACGATCTCTTTAACCAATAATTCATTCATGAGGGGAGGAAACTCCCCTCTTTGGACTAATTTTATTTATATCTTTAAATTCAATTGATGAGGAGAATCGTTGTGCTTGAATCAATCCAAGTTAAAGTACCAACATTTGTCGACAACAAAGTGAATATTCGGGATTTTGGAGCGGTTTCTGACGGTAAAACCTTGAACACCGAGGCGATCAATGCAGCAGTAGAAGCCTGCGCTGCAGCAGGTGGAGGTCAGGTTATTATTCCAAAAGGATTATGGCTAACAGGACCGATTATTCTTAAAAGCGGCATCAATCTTCACGTAGAAGCTGGTGCTGTTGTTCTGTTCACTCCTAATTATGAGCAGTATCCGCTTAGGAAAGTAAGTTTAAATGGAGTGGAACATGTTATGGTGACATCACCTATCTATGGTGAGGATTTAGAGAATATAGCCATTACCGGCAGCGGTGTGTTTGATGGATCGGGACACTGCTGGCGGCCTGTAAAACGCTTTAAAATGACAGATAAGCAGTGGCGTGAGTTGACCGCATCAGGTGGTGTTGTTGATTCCGATGGCGAGATTTGGTGGCCGAATGTGGAAGCTATGGAAGGCGCGGAGAAACTGCGGCAGCTGATGGTCAAAAAGGCTCCCTTAACAGAATATGATGCTGTTAGGGTTTATCTTCGTCCGCGGTTAATGAATCTAATTAACTGTCGGGTAGTATTAATTGATGGTCCTACATTTCAAAACTCACCGATGTGGAATCTCCATCCGATTTTATGTGAAGACATTACTTTACGCAATATCACGGTGAGAAATCCGTGGTATTCCCAAAACGGAGACGGTTTAGATTTGGAGTCGTGCCGCAATGCAGTTGTGGAAAACTCTGTCTTTGATGTTGGTGATGATGCCATCTGTCTTAAATCAGGCAAGGATGAGATTGGGCGCAAAATCGGTGTGCCAACAGAAAATGTTGTGATCCGCGACTGCCGTGTTTATCACGGTCACGGTGGATTTGTAATCGGCAGCGAGATGTCGGGAGGAGTTCGCAATATCTGGGTGACCGGATGTCAGTTTATTGGTACCGACGTAGGTCTGAGGTTTAAAAGCACTCGGGGACGGGGCGGTGTAGTCGAGAATGTTTGGATCGATAGTATTGACATGGTCAATATCGACGGACCCGCGATTCTCTTCGATATGTACTATGAGGTCAAACCGGATGAGAAAAAGGTAATGCCGGTAACTGAGGAGACTCCAAAGTTCCGGAATGTTTCAATGAAGAATGTGATCTGCCGCGGCGCAGATATTGGCATCTTTGTGCGGGGACTTCCTGAAATGCCAGTTAGGAATTTGACATTTGAAAACGTAAGTATTACCTCGGATCAAGGTATCCAAACCATATATGCGGAAGCGATCGAGTTTAAGCAGGTATTAGTGGAAGATCCCAATGGTAAAGTTCTCTTTGACAGTGAAGCTTAAAGGTCGGGAGGGGTCATTGAATTGCAGCTTACAAACAAGGTGCTTTTAACTGCTCTGCTCCTAATTGTTTTCGCAGGATTAGGACAAGCGCAGTTAGAGTATGAGCAGTTTATGGCGATGACAGTGGACCAGAACCCACAGATAAGAGCAGAGGCTGTAGCTCTCTTGGAAGCAGAAAAAGTCAGCGAACAGCAGGTAATAGACCGCCTGGTCGAGCTATTAGCTGATTCCGATTATAGTGTTCAGCAGGTGGCCAGCGCCGCTTTAGTTAAAGTGGGCAGCGCGGCGGTGCCGAGCTTGGAATCAGGTTTAACCAAGTATTCCCATGCTTCCATGCTGCCGGTAAGGCAGGCAATTGCCCGCATCCTCGGTCAGATTGACACAGCAGAAAGTGTGACTGTGTTGATGCAGATGTTGAATGACCCTGCTCCCCAGATACGTCGCGCCGCAGCGCAGGGATTGGAAGCAATTGGACCTGCTGCTAGGCACACATCGAGAAAGCTGGGTGAGCTGATTTTAGACCGCAACGAAGATGCGCAGGTACGGGCAGCAGCTGCGCAGGCAATTGGCAAGATCGGATACGATAATGATCTGGCTGTTTTGGCTCTGGCAGTAGCTCGGGTTGAATCTGCCTTCCAGCTGGTGTGGGCGGCGCAGGGAGCGTTGAATAATCTCCAAATCGATACAGAGGTTATGGTAACCGCGCTTCTGCGGCTTCTTGACGATGCTAAATTGGGCTTTTTGGCCAATGATGCTCTGATTCATATCATCAATACGAGTAAAGATGGTATTTCTGTTGTTAAAAACATCTTTCTGTCGGCAGATACCGATGTCAAGCAGCTTTTGGCAGTGCATTTAGGTGCCTTTGCAGTTGGAGTAGATGAAGCAAGTCAATCAGAAATGCTTGAACTCTTCCTGCTTGCCCTTAATGATGAGAATGCCCAGGTGCGTTTATCTGCCTGCCTTGGTGTGACTGCTCTGGATTCTGCTTATGCAGGAATAGTTCCCCGTTTAGCGGAGTTAGCAGAAGATCACGAGGAGAGCATCGAACTGCGTCGAGCAGCAGTTAATGCGTGGGAATGGTTGGTTAAAAATGACTACCAGCTGGAAGAGCAAATTATTGCTCATGCGCTGGACAGCAGCGAAGACAGGCAGATTCGCGAATCGGCGTACAGAATGATCGGGCTGATGGACAAGGTCAGCTCTCAGTTGGCGCTTAAGCTGCTGGCTGCTCTTGACCAGATCGACAGCGACTGCCGCTGGGCAGTTTCTCCTTATCTATTTGCGGCAGCCAAGCAGGATTCTGAGGTGCTCAAGGCTTTGATTAATACCGCGATTGATCATAGTGACTCGGAAATTAAGCTTTATGCGGTAAGAATTTTAAGTGCTGTTGGTCCCGGTGCTGATCAGGCTATCCCAATCCTGATGGATATGGTACTGAATGCCCATGAGTCCAGTTTAAGGATTGCAGCAGCTAGAGCTCTAAGTGAAATAGGTGCTGGAAGATCAGATTTAAATGATATCTTTACTCTGCTTACAGCCGATTCAAATCCAAATGTAAGTCGTATTGCCAAGCAGTACTTAGGTGTATCTCAGCTTTCGGAACCGCCTATTGTGCCGGCTTTCCCAACCGCTGAGGGTTTTGGAGCATGGACCCAAGGTGGACGTGGAGGCAGGGTTTTCATTGTAACTAATTTAAATGATCGGGGTCCCGGTTCTTTAAGGGAAGCGATTGATGCCAGTGGTCCACGAATTGTTGTTTTTGCAGTTAGCGGTGTAATCAGACTGCAGTCGCCACTGCTGATCACAAATCCTTACTTAACGATTGCCGGTCAAACTGCTCCCGGTCAAGGAATTACCATAGCCGATTATGATACCAGAATTCAGACCCATGATGTGATTATTCAGCATCTCCGGTTCAGACTTGGGGATCTGCATCAGCAAGAAGCTGACACATTGTGGATCAATGAATCGAAAAACATAATTCTTGACCACGTCTCGACTAGCTGGGGTGTGGATGAAACACTTTCCGTATCTGCAAGCGATAATATTACTGTGCAGTGGTCTCTGATCACTGAAAGTCTTAAAAATACGTTTCATTCAAAAGGAGCCCATGGCTATGGCTCACTAATTCGCGGCGAGTTCGGCAGCAAGTACTCTTTCTTAAACAACCTTTGGGCCCATCATATGGGCAGAATGCCGCGCCCGGGCAACTATACTGATTATCGCCGCGATCCGGAAGGTGCATTAATTGATTTTCGCAACAATGTGTTTTACAACTGGGGCGGCACAACATCAGGGGCAAACAATGACAATAACTCTGTTACAAAGTATAATTTTATCAATAATTACTACATCAGTGGATTCAACTCAGGCGGCAGTTTAGCATTTCGGGAATATAGTCCCTATGCACAAGCATATTTTGCCGGCAACTACATGAACGGCGATGTACCGACCGATCCTTGGAGCCTGGTTGATGTGCGGATCAGCCGCGATGTTTTCGAAACTTCGTATAGGCAGTCGCAGCCTTTTGATACCGGTTTAGTAACCACTGTTTCTGCTCTGGAAGCTTATGAGCGCGTTATGGCAGATGGCGGGGCATTACCTCGAGACCTGATTGACCAGCGTGTGGTCCAATCAGTGATTGAACGTACCGGCAGGCATATTGATTCACCCCAGGATGTCGGAGGACTGCAGCGGGTGTTTTCCCACCCGGCAGCCAAAGACAGCAATTATGATGGGATTCCTGATTGGTGGTGCATCAGATATGGTTTTGATCCCAGCTGGGATTTGCCACTCAATGAGGATTTTGATGGGGATGGCTACACCAATATTGAAGAATACTTGCACGGTACGGATCCCGAGGTTTATGTAGATTACACTAAAGGAAAGGGGTATCAGTAGTGGTCAAAAGAGTGTCATTGGTTTTGTTGATCGTTGGTGCTGTGCTGTTAGCAGGGTGTTCTGATTTAGCAGTGATTGAAATCACCCACGATTACCGCTCTAATTTGGAGGTTGGCGAGACTGTCAATCTAACCGCAGAAGGTAAATCCGGTATGGATACGGCAGTTCGGCTGACTGAGGTGACCTGGACGGTAAATGATGAATCTCTGGCATCAGTAACCGGAGATGGACTTACTGCGGTTTTAACAGCCCTGAGACCTGGCGAAGTTGTGGTAACCGCGGAAGCTGACGGTGTTTCCGGCAGCATCACATTTAATGTTTCCTCAGAACTACCCAATCCTGTTGTCTACGAAGAATCTTTTGAGGACTTTGAAGTTGGCCAATATCCGGATGGATGGATTGTGACTGATCGAGAAGTTCACGATGGCACCGGATATTCAGGCGGCAGAATCAGCACTGAGCGGGCTTCAGACGGCAGTAAATCCGTCAAAATCGTGAGTGTGCCCGATGCAGAAGGAAGAGTTGATATTGAATTTGATGAACCACTTCTCTATCACTCGCTCACAGTAGATATTTACAAAGACCCTGATGTTACCGAAAATGCAAATCTTGAATTTTTCTCTGAGTCAGGCCGTTTGTTTGGACTCTTTATGACTCAAAGCGGCAATGTTGGCCACCGCAGACCAGACGGTTCTAACAAACCATACACTCACAGTATGCCAAATGGCCAGTGGAACACTGTGGAATTCCAGTGGAACGATGCGACTAAGAAGTATAAGGTGTTTATTATTGTTGATGGCGTGAGGGAAGAGGTAACACCAGCAGGCGGAGAGGACTTCGAAGAAGCAGCAAGAGATGGACAAGTAATCAGGTTTAGCGCTGCAGTAACCAAGCGCGACATGGATAAAACGATCTATATCGATAACATTCGCGTTGTGGACCTGGCAGTCCAGGAGCTGTTAGAACAGTAATTTTTTGGGGGTACTCTGCAGTACTCCCAAACAAAATGATATTTTTAACAGGAATTTTAATCGAAACGGCAAAATATTAACTGTAAGCAAAAATTGGGAGGTGGATAATAGCAGCAAACTGGCAGGTTGTTGTTTTACTTACTTTGAAAAATAACCAAATGGAGGGCATGTAGATGAGAAAAACATTAATTGCTGTTACTGTATTTTTGTTAGTATCAGTGCTGAGCTTAGCTGTATCCGCTGAAGAACTCGTGTTTTTCGATTCCTTCGAGGACAACACTATTGGTGAGAAACCTGCTGGTTGGGAACTGACTCATGATTTGGCGGCTCAAGTTGTAGACGCTGCTTCTGGCAGAGTATCTGATGGTAACCTAGCAGTAGTGCTGAATAACACTCCTGATCTTTACGGCGAAATCGTCCAGGAGATTCCTGAGGTTGTTGAAGGCAAAATGATGGTTGACTTCTATCAGCCAAGCGCCATCAGGGACAACATCAATATTGAAGTTCACAGTGCAAGCGGCAGACTGATCGGTGTCTTTGTTACTGGCAGTGGAAACGTACGCCCCCGCCCTGCTGGCCAGCAGACTGAAAATCTTGTCAATCTGCCAAACGACAGATGGCATACCTTAGTTCTAACTTGGAATGCAGAAGGATTTAACGTTTACTACCTGGATGCTGTAGGCAATCAAATTGTAATTTTAGAAAATGCTGAGTTTGATCCTGCAGGTGTTGAAGGTGGAGCGGCAAGCAAGATTCTCTTAAATGTTTCCCGTCGGGAAGATCTCAAACAAGCATATTTCGATAATGTCCGCGTTTATGATTTAGCAAAATAATAAAGTGTAGATTAAAATGAATGGGAAGGACTTCACTATGAGGAAAAAGCATCTTTTGGTTCTAGCTTTGGCCCTGATATTACTTGTGGGCTGCAGTTCTGATCTAGCGCAGGTTAGGATCGAAATGGATGCAGCGTCAGTCGATGTTGGGGATGAAGTCAAGCTTTCACTAGTAGGACGAACTGCTGTAGGGGTGCTGACTGAAATAACCGAAACCCCAGTTTGGGAAGCGGTTGGCGGTACAATAACTCCGGGCGATGACAATCAAGCTGTATTTGTTCCTTCAGAGGAAGGAAGAGTCACTGTCAGAGTTACAGTAGGAGAGTTTACTGATGAAATAAGTTTCAATGTAGGTGAAAAGATTATCGCAGTTCGCTCTCTCGATTTTATTGCTCAAGGGGGCGGTTCAGTCCAGGTTCAAACCGATCGCACTTACCCCTGTTTCTCTCACTGGAACGATCTCGGTCACTGGTTGGAGTGGGAGTTTGATGTGCCGAAATCAGGAGTCTATGTTCCTGTCATGATGTATTCAACCGGAGCACGCTATGATGTCTTCCGCAGTGTAAGCGTAGATGGAGAGCTGGTCATTGAGTCCGTAGAATTTCCCAATACGGGTGGATTCGGCCGCAATCCGGAAGAGTGGCGGAGCATCAAGCTGGAACCGATTTATTTGGAAGCCGGTAAACGCATTCTCCATATCGAGAATATCGTTCCGGATGTTGAAACAGGCCTCAATCCAGCGTGGATTGCTCTGGTTCATCCAGTTGAATTGGCAGACAGCCCGGACATCGTGGCACGGGTTGATTCACTGCTGGGATTATAAAAGAATCATGCAGCCGCCAGGCATCGGTCTGTCGGCTGCTTAACTTCGCCCTGGGAGAAAATAACTGGGCAGCATTGATTCTGCTCCATTATTGTCGTAGAGATACCGTTGGAATAGCAGAGCGCACTAATACTATGTTTTGGGACAGTCCGAAGATAGTAGAGCAGACTAGTCTGACTGATTAGGTAAAAACTTTTACCAGCTGATTCTAAATAAAACTGAGAGCGTGATAGGCGTGAGAAAAATCCGCGCTTAGCGCTAGTAAAAGGAGGAAGCAAAAATGCAAAAAAGGGTATTATCTTGTGTATTGTTAGTTGTGCTGTTAGTTGGCTTAAGTCAAATTGCGGCAGCTGAGTCTGTTGTCGACAATATTGTTGCTTGGAAAGCAGTAGATTTTATTAATCAGGACGGAGGAACTGTGCAGATTCGGAGTGATCGGGCGTATCCTACATTTTCCCATTGGGACTATGCTGATCACTGGGTCGAGTGGAAAGTTGTAGTGAAGGAAGACGGTCTCTATGTGCCTGCAGCTATGTACGCTACCGGTAGAGATCAAGCTCCGCGGCAACTGAGTCTTAATGGCGAGGTTGTTTTAGACATGGTCTTCTTCTCAACCGGAGATTTCCTCACATATCAGCTCGGCTTTTTTGATCCGATAACGCTGGCGGCTGGTGAGTACACTGTCCGCATGACCGTATCAGCAGATCCGGGTGTGCATGTAGGGGTAAATCCAGCCTGGTTTGCTTTTCTGCCGGTAGATGTAATTTTAGGCATGGATGACGATGAAATAATTTCAACCGTAGAGGCTATGTTGGGACTGTAAACTTAAATAATCCTCAGTCAAAGGAGCTGGTTGATGTGCGCTATCGTGTTGGATTAGCATTGGTTATGGTGCTGTCACTGGTGCTGAGCGGATGCTTTGGTTTCTTAAAGCCAGATAAAGAACTGGCTAAGCTGGAACTTAACGCTGCCAAAAACATGATTGAACCAGGTGATGCCAATACATTGACAGTAGATGGCAAAGCTGAAGATGACAGCACGGTGGCTGTTGAACTGACGGCTGACGCATGGAAGCTTGTTACTGAAGGAGCAGGAAAACTCGAAGCTAAAGCGGATAATCCAAATCAAGCAGTATTTACAGCTGCCGAAGACTTTACTGGTGACGTTAAAGTTGAAGTCAAGTTGAATGATCTGAACGCGGACGTTACATTTAAGGTTGTTGTCACTGAAGTCAAAGGGGTTAAAGCTGGAGATTTGAAGGAGCAGGATGGCTATCAAGACTCGCCGAACAAAGATGATCATAATGGTGTGAGAATTGTTGAGGATGACCAGCGGGGTTATGCTCCGGGAACCGTCTTTACCCACTGGAACTGGCCGGGACACTGGATCAAGTGGGAAATCGAAGATGTTAAAGCTGGAGAGTACGCATTGGTACTGCGCTATGCAACCTCATCCGCCGAAGAATTTACCAAACGCACCTTGAAGGTAAATGGAGAAGAGGTTCGTGGTGCGGATAATCCGATCGAACTGCCGACAACCGGTGGTTTTGCCGGCGGTGGAGCAGTTGGGGATTGGAGCTATCAGGTTGTACCCGGGATTAAGATTGAGCAGGATGGCAAGGTCGAGCTGATACTTACCCACGCAGGGACACCAGGTGAGAGGAAAGGCACAAATTTAGCCTATCTGGCTCTGGTTTCTCCGGCAGAATTTCCAATTGATGACAGTTTCTTACTGAGAATTGAAAAAGCAATTGGAGTGGAAAGAACAGAAGGTATGTGGGACTAAAAGATAGGATGTGAAGCCCGAGATCATGGTGATCCGGGCTTCTTTTACATGGGTTTTAGGAAGTTTTACTGGATAAACTTGGGAATAAAATTGGCGAATATGTATAAAATCCACTGTATTTGCGGCAGAAAAATAAGGAAATTTACCTAATGTTAATATATAATTAAATATAGAATTGAGAGTATGGTAAAATCTGCACGCTTGTGTGCGGCGATGCCATGTTAAATAAAAGAGGATTTAGTTAATCGGAGGCGAACAATTAATCTAGGTTAGGGTTTATCGAGCGGGCGTTCTTAATTCATTATAAATCACAAGGATGAATTGGAAGGAGAGACCTGCAGTGAAACTCAGCATTAAGAGAAGTAAGTCAACCTCAGCCGCAGTAGGACTCATAGTTATTCTTTTAATGCTCATCTCGACGAAGGTATCAGCAGTAGAATCACTCGTAGTTCCGTATGAAAGCTACATTTATGATTTTTGGGGTGCTCCGGTACCGGCTCCTCAAGCGTATCTGCCCGTAAAAATGATGACCGGGCTGGATATGGGAGCAGAAACTCTGTCAAATCCTCAGGATATCACAGTTGTAGGTGACAGAGCCTATATCCTAGATACAGGTAAACACCGGATCATCGAACTTGATGAAAACTGGCAGTTTATCCGTAGTATCAGTGAATTTATGAACGGCGATCAAGTCGATCGCTTCAGTTCACCTGAGGGATTTTTCGTAACTCCTGATGGGAAGTTTTATGTAGCGGATACCGGGAAAGAGCGGATAGTCATCCTCGATTATGAAGGAAATCTGCTTGATATCATTACCTCGCCCCATGTCGATTACCCTGATATGTTCCCTGATCGATTTGTGTTTAGGCCGCGCAAAGTCGGCGTAGATCACATTGGACGTATTTACGCAATTGCTCAAGACCTCTACGATGGTATTGTGGTTTTAAACAATGAGGGCGATTTTACCGGCTTTGTCGGTGCGCCGCGCGTTTCAGTATCTGCAGTAGAGTTATTTTGGGCTTATATCCAATCAGATGAACAGAGAGAAAGAAGCCAGCTGTACCTGCCGATTGAGTATGCCAGCATTGATATTGATCCCGAAGGCTTTATATATGCTGTTGAGGCAGGTCCCGCTAATGATACGGCAATTAAACGCTTAAATCCGGGTGGAGTAGATATTATTGTTCGCAACGGTTTCGTTCCAATGCGGGGCGACTCTGCGTCTGCTTTTGACAGCAGTGAAAATAACGATACGAGAAGCCGCTTCGTTGATATCGTTAACCGTGAATTTGGCATGTTCAGCGCGTTGGACCGCCAGCGTGGAAGAATCTTCACCTATGATAATCAAGGTAACCTGCTGTATGTCTTTGGCGGCATTGGTGATGCTGTAGGCCTGTTTACGCGGCCGCAGGCAATCACTACCAAAGGAGAGCAGGTGATTGTTCTCGACGCGGATGGAAGAGTTACGATTTTCGAGCCGACCAATTATGCAAAAATGATCCACGCTGCCCTTGAGTATTATGACGCAGGTGATTACCAGCGCTCTACAGAGACCTGGCAGCAGCTGACCCGAATCAATCCTAATCTCGACGTGGCCCATACCGGCATCGGTCGGGCGCTCTTCTATGATGGTCATTACGAAGAAGCCATGCAATCATTCCGGCACGGCCAAAATCGCTCCGGTTATTCCCAGGCATTTACTAAATACCGTCAGAACTGGGTAAATGAGCATTTTGGACTTGTTGCGTGGATTATTATTGTCATAGCTTTAGCTATTTATCTTATTTCCAAATTCCGTCTCTGGCAGCGCCTAAAGCAAGCAGTTGGTGGAGCGTTAGTGGACAGATGGGGAGAAACCGCAGCTACCGTTGTGTACCTTGGTGTTCCCATCAACAACACTCAATCTTTTAAAGCAATTTTCTTAAAGACTTTAGACAGTCTTCGCTATGCTCTGCATGTAATCTTCCATCCCTTTGATGGTTACTGGGATTTGAAACATGAAGAGCGGGGAACAGTAGGAGCTGCCAATATCATCCTGTTAGTTACTGTTTTATCTTGGGTGTTTTACCGCCAGTACACAGCATTTACTTTTAACACCCTCAGAGTTGAAACGTTAAATATCCTGACAGAAGCATCAAGTATCCTCATTCCGGTACTGCTTTGGTGCATCTGCAACTGGGCACTGACTACTTTAATGGAGGGTAAAGGTACATTTAGAGACATTTATATAGCAACAGCTTATGCACTTACACCACTTCCGTTGGTGTTTGTACCAGTAACATTAATCAGCCATTTCCTCACTCAACCAGAGGGAGCATTCATCCAATTAGCGGTTTGGATTGCAGTGGTTTGGATGGTTGGTCTGATTTATGTCGGCACCATGATAACTCATGAGTATTCCGGCCCCAAAACTCTGATTACTTCAGTTTCTACTGTTGCCGGAATTGCTGTCGTATTGTTTATTCTCTTGTTGTTTACCAGCTTAGTGAATCAGGTGATAGGTTTTATCTACAAAATCTATCTGGAACTAGTCTTTAGATGATGTAGTTAGCCTGAGTGGAAGGGAGCTGAAACCCATGAGATTTAAACAAACTGGTCTAGGTATACTTGTTCTAATAATGCTGATAACGGCAAGTATCGCCGGGGCAGCTCAGGAGGTGCCGGACAATTACCGGTTGGCTGCACAGTCTGCGGAGATTTCCTTGTATGTCGATGATGCAACAACATATATCGCTGTGCAGCACAACCAAACAGGTGACATCTGGTACTCCAATCCCATCAACAGCCGAACAGAAAGGGATACGCTGGCAATAGTTTACTACAATCCTTCTGATGAAATGAAGCAGATGAATAACTGGAAGGATAGTATTGAGTATGGCCAATACGAGATCGAATCTATTGACAATGGTATCCGTGTTAACTATCTATTTGGTCAGGAGTGGTGGGATGATGATTGGCTCCCATTGATGGTGCCCCAGGATCGCTTTGAAAACGAGATCCTGCCGAAGCTGTCGGACAAGGATGCCGATTGGCTTAAGAGCAAATACAAGTTAATAGGCCTTGAGAAGGTGAGTGAAGACAACCAAAGGGTTTCGATTACTCAACTTCCTAATCAGGACCAGCAGTTTGGAGATTATGTGGTTGTTTCTCCCGGCACAAAACTAAGCGATAAAGACAAAAGCACTTTAACCCTTCTGCTTGTTGATACAGTAGTTGCCGCTAACAACGATTTGACTGAAAGAGCAGATCTGCGGTTAGAGCATATTGAACAGCTGATCGATATGCCTGCCTATGTTATTGATAATACTATCAGACCGTGGGATCGCACAGACATTCAAAACTTAATGAAGTCCATTGACTATACTCCTTTTGAAATTGCTAAGGACCATGAGGCAAACAAAATCATACCACCAAAGCTCAATGTTGAAATCTTTCGCATCAGTGTAGAGTATGTTGTTGAAGGCGATTCTTTGATTGTCAGGATTCCAATGGATCTGGTGTACTATCCTGTTCAGGTTGAGCCAAATGATCGTTATATTACAGGTGTCTCCAGCTATTTTCGACCCACCAATCGTTCTGAAGTTTTTGATCACTTTGGTCAAATCGGCGGCACTTTGGTGGATTTTCCACTGTATTCAATCAACGTGCTGCCGCATTTCGGAGCATCCCCCACCGGTAAGGATGGTTACATCTTAATTCCCGATGGCTCAGGGGCTTTAATCCATACCGGTGTTGCTACTGGCGTGCAGTACGCGAGGGATGTCTATGGCACGGATCATACTATTGCTTATGGTCTGGCTGAACATGAATTTGTTGAGCGATTTGATCGCTATATAAAAGAGAGATTATATATGCCGGTCTTCGGTTTAAGAGAAGACAATAAAGCCTTCTTCGCTATTATTGAAGAGGGGGGCGGTATAGCAAGAATTAAGGCCAATACTGCCAGCAACATTATTCCTCATGCCAAGGTTTCCAGCGAATATGTGCTGATCCCATTTGGAAACATCAGCTTAACTGAAACGGACAGAACAGAGGAATTAGCGCGCCGCGCTAGGGGACAGATAAAAGCCTATGCTAAGGCACTGCCCGAAGAGGATATTGTAATTCGCTACTCATTTTTAGTTGAGGAAGAGTCTACCTATGTGGGTATGGCGAATCGGTTTCAGGAGCATTTGGTGAGAAAATACGGTCTTGAAAAACTGGAGCCAAGAACCGACATACCATTCTACCTGGAACTTGTTGGTGCAGCACCTGTGCGGAAATCGATCATGGGCATTCCCAGGAACGTAATCACATCACTGACATCGTTTGGTGAGGTTCAGGAAATTGTTGGTCAGCTGGATGACAGCGGGGTTAAGAATATCCAGCTCCGCTACCTGGGATGGCGAGAAGGCGGATTAATTCCAGGTATTCCTAATCGTGTTCGAATTGAAGAAAAACTGGGCAGCAGAGAAGAGTTTCAAGATCTAGTTAAGTTTTTACAAGACAGGGATGTTGGCTTCTATCCAGATGTTGATTTCCTCAATATTTACGACACTAAGTATGCTAGAGTCAATCTGAAACGTCATGTGGCGCAGAGCTTGAACCGCCAGCCTGTTTGGCTGATTCGGGATAACCTTTTCCAAGCGTTTGCTACAGCACCAGGTCAGCTCAATAATTTTATTGA
This sequence comes from Bacillota bacterium, assembly GCA_012837335.1. NCBI lineage: Bacteria > Bacillati > Bacillota > Bacillota bacterium. Next base: position 11,605 of record DURM01000011.1, on the reverse strand, counting down.
TAGTTTTATGAAAGACTATCAAAATTTGGGAATTAGCGGTTTGGCATTAGGGGACCTAGGTACGCAGATTAATTCAGACCATAATGTAAATAGTACGGTTTCACGAGCTGACAGCTTGGTGATCAATCAAGACGCAATGAAGCGTTTGAATAAGGAATATGGTCTAGAGCTGATGATCAACAGGGCAAATGTCTACGCCGTACCTTACGCCAGCCATGTGGTAAACATTCCACTGACTGCCAATAATTACAATATCGTCGGGCGCAGTATTCCATTTTACCAGATGGCGCTCCACGGTTATGTGAATTATACCGGAACTCCGCTGAATCACGCATCTGACCTTGATTTCGCAGTGCTTAAGTCATTAGAAACGGGAGCGGCCCCTTATTTCAGCTGGATGTACAAAGAAGGAACTGAGGTCAAAGGCACAGAATTTGATCATCTCTTCCCTAATTATTACGGTGATTGGTTTGAACTCGCTGTTGAAATTTATGATAAAATGAATGCTGTGCTGAGACAAGTTCAAGGTCAGCGTATTATCGGTCATGAAATGCTGACTGAAAACGTATATAAGACCAGTTATGAAAATGGGTTGAGCATTATTGTTAATTATAATGCGGAGGCAGTCGAGTTTCAGGGAGTTGAAATAGAAGGTACCGGTTTTAAGCTGATTAGGGAGGGTGAACCGAATGAAGCGTTTTAGGTTGACCATGCGGCAGCGGGAGAATGTGTACGGGTACATCTTTATTCTCCCCTTCGTGATTGGGTTTCTGCTGTTTGTTTTGGCGCCGGTAATCCAGTCAGTTGTTTTGAGCATCAACGAAGTTACCATTACGCAGACCGGTTTTGATACGACCTATATCGGTTTTGAAAACTATTACTTCGCTTTGCGGGTTCACGCGGATTTTCTGCGTCAGCTCGTTGAAGTAATGGGCATTATGCTTCTCAATGTTTTTTGGATCTTGGTATTTAGTTTCTTTGCAGCGCTGCTGTTGAATCAAGAATTCCGAGGCAGACTGGTTTTCAGGGTAATTTTCTTCCTTCCTGTAGTTTTAGCATCGGGAGTAATTCTTCAGCTCGAGATTCAGGACTACATGATGGGAGTTATTGGAGGAGAAGTTCAGGAGACCTACTCGTTTATCGATTTCCAAGCGTTGAGTAATTTCCTGACATACCTCCAGGTACCTGAAAAGTTTATGGAGTACATTGCCCTAGCCGTTGATGGTATTTCGAGTATTATCAACGCATCCGGAATTCAGATTCTGATCTTTTTGGCGGGACTGCAGTCAATTTCTCCTTCACTGTACGAAGCCTCAGAGGTAGAAGGCGCAACAGCGTGGGAAAACTTCTGGCTGATTACTCTGCCAATGGTCAGTCCCTTGATTCTGACAAACATCATCTATACAATTATTGATTTCTTTACATCGACATCCAACTCATTAATACAGTTAATTCGCAATACAACCTTCCAGGGAGCCGGATTTGGTGTGAGCGCAGCCATGTCTTGGATCTATTTCGGCGCGATCTGCGTGATCTTGGGCATTGTCTACCTGATCTTTAACAGACTGGTATTCTATCATGATTAGGGCTGGGAGGTTATAAAATGGCTAAAACGGGTGCACAAATCAGTTATGGCAAGCTGATAATTAGGGGCAGGAGTGTAGTCAACTTCCGTACGCTGGGCAAAGTGGTCACGTCCATACTGCGCTATTTAATCTTGATCGGAATATCATATGTGATTCTGTATCCTTTGATCGTCAAGTTTAGTTCATCGATCATGACCAGGACAGATATCTGGGATCCTTCGGTTCTGATCATTCCAAAATACCCAAGCTTAAATAACTATAAGCTTGCGTATCGGTTCATGGAATTCCCGATCGCCTTTTGGAACTCGTTTAAACTGGCAATTCTGGTGAGTTTATTCCAGTTGATTTCCTGTACTTTAGCAGGATATGGTTTTGCTCGCTACAACTTTGTTGGTAACGGCTTGTGGTTTGCCTTGGTAATATTCTCGCTGGTAATTCCACCTGAGCTGATTTTGATTCCACTGTATTTGAATTTCCGCTTCTTCGACTTTTTCGGCATCCTTGCCGGCGGCGGACTCAATCTGCTTGGAACTCACTGGCCATTTTTGCTGCCGGCTATGACAGCATCTGGTTTTAAAAATGGTCTTTACATTTATATCATGCGTCAAATCTTTAGAGGTGCTCCGAAAGAGCTGGAAGAAGCAGCGTACGTGGACGGTGCCGGACCATTCACCACTTTCTTGAGAGTCGTACTGCCCGGTGCCAGACACGGATTGGTAATTGTGTTCCTGTTTTCTTTTGTGTGGATGTGGAACGACTTCAACTTAACCAGTTTCTACTGGCCAAAGGCAAAAATTCTGCCGATTATGCTTAACGATTTAGCACGAAATGTACTAGGAGACCAGTATCTCCACGCACCGGTGGAAGCATCGCTAGTCAACAATGCGGGTAGTTTTCTTATTATCCTGCCGCTGTTAATACTGTATGCGTTCTTGCAGCGATACTTTGTTGAAAGTATCGAGCGCACTGGTCTGACCGGATAAACGGATTTAAGGGGGGTGGTTTTGGATTTAGGATGGTAGGTTAAGCTCTAATGATCATAAAAAATACTTTTTAGAGGAGGAATATGATGAGAAAGATTAAGTTAACACTAATTACTGTTCTCTGCATGCTGTTATTAGCTGGTATTGCTGGTGCTGAAGATTATGTTGCACCACCTGGAGTTCTTTCTCCTGAAGAGGTTGATTTTGGCGGCGCAACTGTTACCATCATTCGTGGTGCGCTCCCAACAGATGAAGATCGTGTTGCCAGAGCTGAAGAACTGTTTAATGTAAAATTTGACACTCTGCGTCTGGAAAGTGCAGATCAAATCATGGCTAGAATCATGGCTGGAGACTCAAAATATGATATTATCAGATCTCCTCATCGTGAAGGTTACTTTGCGTTAGTATCTTCAGGCATGCTTTGGCCAGCAGGCGATTATCTGCCGGATGAGTTTTATGAGAGCCTGCCGAATACTGACCGTTACATTATCGAAAAATTAAAGTATGAAGGTAAGCGCTACGGTATCGGTGTTCACCAAGACGTTGTTAACGATACTATGATGATCATGTCCTACAACAAGGACTTAATCGAGCTTTATGGCTTGGAAGATCCATACGAGCTGTGGCTTGATGGTCAATGGACTTATGACAAGCTCGAAGAAATGGCAACCATTATTACCCAGGACACTGACGGTGACGGTTTAATCGATCAGCGCGGTATTACTGACATTAATAACTACTACGGCTTTATCCGTTTTGCTCCTTCAAACGGCGCAGAGCTGGCTGTTCAAGAAGATGGCAAATGGGTATTTGCTTACAACCGCGAGAATGCGATTGAAGCGTTCAACACCATTTTACGCTGGAGAGAACTTGGCATTATGGGTGATGGTGACTACAATGCTGGTAAAGTCGGTTTTGTTATGCACACTCACTTAGGTGGCAACCGCCATGCTCAAGCAGCTGGTGTTAACTTCGGCTTAGTACCGATGCCGAGAGGACCTCACGCAGAGCGCCATTACTATCCGGCATTTGACTTCTTCATGATGTATCTGCCGGTTAACGCTGAAAATCCGGAAGCTTTGGTTGCTTTGGCTAACTATCTGTACCGTCCTGGCGACAGAATGGAAACTCTGGATCAAATGGTCAGCGACTGGATGACAACTCAAGAGCACTACAGAATGTATATCACTGCAACAGAAGAATGGCGCGGTGAAGGCGACGTGTTCCAAAACACTGATCTCTGGGGTATTGCTGGTACACCAATTAACCAAGTACTTGCTGGAGAAAAAGGTGCAGCAGCAGCCATGGACGAAATCGCTGCTGAAGCTCAAGCCTTCCTTGATGACCTGTTCAAGCAATAATCTCAGCAGTTTAGGATATACGGGGATAGGCCAGTCCCTTAATGGGACTGGCTTTCTCAATCAATATTTGACTATGATGCCAGTTTAAGGAGGAGTATAATGAAAGTTAGAAATGTCGCTTGGGTAATTACTGCGCTGCTTCTGGTTATTCTCAGTGGTATTAGTGCAGCAGGTGATTATGTGCCGCCACCGGGTGTTCTTTCCCCTGATCAAGTCGATTTTGGCGGGAAGACTGTTACCATTATTCGGGGCGCTCTGTCTGCAGACGAAGAAAGGGTAGCTGAGGCTGAGCAGTTGTTTAATGTAAAGTTTGATACAATCCGTTTGGAAAGCGCTGATCAGATTATGGCTAGAATCATGGCCGGCGATTCCGCCTATGATATTATCAGAGCTCCACATCGCGAAGGATATTTTGCTCTGGTATCCAGCGGCATGCTGCTTCCGGCTGATGATTATTTGCCGGAGGAGTTCTTTGAAAGTCTGCCCAATACTGATCGGTATGTCATTGAAAAGCTGAAATATGAAGGTAAGCGCTATGGTATTGGTGTTCATCATGGTGTGGTCAATGATACCATGATGATCATGTCGTACAACAAAGACCTACTTGAGCAGTACGGTCTTGAGGATCCATATGAACTTTATCTTAACGACGAATGGACCTATGACGTCTTAGAAGAATATGCAATCATCCTGACCCAAGATACAGATGGCGATGGCTTAATCGACCAGCGCGGAATTACCGATGTAGCAAACTACGCTGGCTTTATTCGGTTTGCTCCTTCTAACGGAGCCGAACTCGCAGTTCAAGAAGATGGCAGATGGGTATTTGCTTATAATCGGGAAAATGCAATTGAGGCATTCAATACGATTTTAAGATGGCGTGAGCTGGGCATTATGGGTGATGGGGACTACAACGCTGGTAAAGTCGGTTTTGTAGTTCATACTCACCTTGGTGGAAACCGCCACGCTCAGGCTGCAGGGATCAACTTTGGTTTGGTACCTATGCCGAAAGGACCTCACGTAGATCGCTATCACTATCCAGCTTTCAACTTTACAATGATGTTTCTGCCTGTTAACGCTGAGTATCCAGAAGGCTTAATTGCACTGGCTAACTTCCTCTATAGAGAAGAAGATACCATTGCAACCTTGGATCAAATGGTCAGCGACTGGATGACAACCCAGGAGCACTACAGAATGTACGTCACTGCAACCGAAAGCTGGCAGGGCGAAGGGGACATTTTCCAAGGTACAGATCTTTGGGAAATTTTAAGAACACCCATAACTGAAGTTCTTGCTGGTGAAAAAGGCGCTGCAGCTGCGATGGATGAAATTGCTAATCAAGCGCAAGCCTATCTTGATGACTTGTTTAACCAATAGTGCTTTATTAATGTGAATCAAACACAGCCCTGCATTTTTGCAGGGCTGTTTTCATCTTTTCTTAAAATAGCGGCAGGGATACTGCATTTTATCGCCAATATATTATTATAAACTATATAAAGTAAAGGGGGTTTGAATTTTTTTGCTTTTTACCTTAATGTAATTTAGATTTGGGAGGATATGTAATGAACAAAAGACTACTATCAGTGCTAACAATTATCGTTTTAGTTGCTGCTGTGCTGGGAGCATCTGCAGCCGCGTATACTCCTCGCCCAGGGGTTTTAAGTCCGGATGAAGTTAATTTTAACGGCAAGACTGTAACCATTTTAGTAGGTGACTTAGGTTATACCGGTCACAATGGCGGTTTGCCGACTGATGAAAGAGTCCGTGAAGCAGAAGTATTATTCAATGTTAAAATCGAAACCCAAAGCCTTGGTACTAAAGATGTTGTAGACACACTAACAGCAAGAATTATGGCCGGAGACTCCAAACTGGATGTAATTCGCATGCCGCACCGCTATGGTTATTATACTTTAGTATCTACCGGCATGCTGCTGCCTGTCAGCGAAATTCTCCCGGCTGAATACTACGAAGCTCTGCCGAGCGTAGATCGCTACACAATCGAAAAATTAGAATACCAAAATAATCTGTATGGATTTGGTGTTGTATACGGATTGTTCAACCCAACTATGATGTTTACAATTTACAACCGCGATATGATCGAGCAGGAAGGTCTGCAGGATCCGTACGAGCTCTATCTCAATGGTGAGTGGAGCTTTGAAACCATGACTGAACTTGCTGCAGCTGTTACTAAAGATTTAGATGGTGATGGCCAGCCGGATCAGTTCGGCATCGAAGACAAAAGCGTCAGCCATGACTCCAGAATCTACCGGATTGCAGCAGCAAACGGCGCAGAAATTGCTAAGCCGAACAGCGAAGGTAAATGGGTGTTTACATACAACCAGCCTGAAGCTCTTGAAGTCATGACCCAGGTTGCAGCTTGGAGAAAAGACCTGGAGATAACCGGCGGCAGCCTCGCTGGCGGTACAGCGCTGTTCAATACTCACAATCACTTAGCCGGAACACGCAACTTAACTATCAACTTCGGTATGGTTCCGATCCCAAGCGCAGTTCCCGGCGAATACCGCTATCCGGTATTTGACTTTGCTATGAACATGCTGCCGCTTAACAGTGAGTATCCGGAAGGTTTAATTGCTTTAACCGACTTCCTCTTTAGAGAAGAAGACGGTGAGGAGTTCTTAGACTTTAATATCAACTCCTACATGAAAGACGAAGAGCATTTCCGGGTTTATATGGACGCAGTTGAAAACTGGCAGGGTGAAGGCGACCCCTTCCAAGAACTGATTTGGGCTAAAACCCAGCAAGCTGTAATCTCCGTTATTAACGGCGAGAAAGGTGCAGCAGCTGCTATGGATGAAATTGCTCCAACAGTTCAAGCTGAATTAGATGACTTATTTAAACAATAAGGTATAATAAAATTAACAGCTCTGCTGAAACAGCAGAGCTGTTTAATATCTAACTTAAGGAGGTACCGGGATGATTGATAGAAAAATGCTGGTAAGCAGGCATAATCCAAAGATTCATGAGTTTGATCCTTTTGCCCCCTTATCAGTAGGTAACGGTGACTTTGCTTTTACTGTAGACAGCACAGGTCTCCAGACATTTCCTGAGCTTTATCAGGATGGAATGCCGATTGCCACAATGTCCAACTGGGGCTGGCACAGCTATACTACACCAGATCATCTGCTCGGCAGGACAATCAAGCTGAAAGACTACGATACCTTTGGCCGTCCGGTAGGCTACCACACTAGTCCGGAAGGGCAGGAGGAGCTGTTTGATTGGCTTCGCATTAACCCTCATCGTTTTCATTTAGGTCAGATCGGTCTAGTAATGGCCCTGAACGATGGTAATCCGGTTCAGCCAAGCGATGTGCACAGCATTAATCAAACGCTGGATCTGTGGACTGGGGTAATTACCAGCGAGTTTAAGGTCGAGGACAGCCCTGTCACTGTAGTCACAGCTTGCCATCCTCATCAGGATTTAGTTCTGGTGTCGGTAGAATCACCTTTAATTGATGAGGGCAGACTGCAGGTCAAGATTGCTTTTCCCTACGGATCCCACCACATGTCCGGTGCGGACTGGCAGCAGCCGGATAAACACAAGACTGTTGTTTTAGAATCTGATGCCCAATCGATCCAGTTTGTTAGGACCATGGATGATGAGGTATACTACTGCGCGATGCAGTTTGCGCATAAAACAACAGTATCCAAGCTGGATGCCCATACATACGCGTTCTCCCCAATAGAATCAGGAGCTCCGCTTCAATTTGTTTGTCTGTTTTCTCCACAGCAGTCAAAACAGCCGCTGCTCAGTTATGACGATGCTTTAGCAGCGGTCAGGCTCCACTGGCCCCAGTTTTGGCAGAGCGGAGGAGCTGTTGAGTTAGCTCACAGTCAAGATGAGCGGGCTAACGAACTTGAGCGGCGAGTGGTGCTGTCTCAGTATGTGACTGCAATTCAATGCTCAGGTGTCCTGCCGCCTCAGGAGACTGGCTTGACTACCAATAGTTGGTTTGGCAAAGCTCACCTGGAAATGCACTGGTGGCACGCTGCCCACTTCCCGCAGTGGGGAAGACCACAGCTTTTGGAAAACAGTTTATGGTGGTATGATTACATCATGCCGAAAGCTAAGAAACATGCAGCAAATCAAGGTTATACTGGAGCTAGATGGCCGAAAATGGTAGGGCCGGATGGTGTGGATTCTCCTTCAAAAGTTGCACCTCTGCTGATCTGGCAGCAGCCCCATCCGATTGCTTATGCAGAGCTGATGTACCAGAGCTATCCAACTCAAGAGACTCTGGAACGCTATTATGACATAGTGATGGAAAGTGCCGAATTTATGGCCAGTTTTGCTCACTATGACGAGAATCGGGGCGAATATATTCTAGGGGCGCCGATTATTCCCGCGCAGGAGTGTCACCGGGCTGTTGAAACTCTCAATCCTACCTACGAGCTTGAGTACTGGTGGTTTGCCCTGCGGATTGCTCAAGAGTGGAGGGCTAGAATGGGTATAGAGCCCAATCCTAAGTGGGATGAGATTATCGAAAAACTGGCGCCGCTTCCGGTTAAGGACGGAGTTTACTTAGCCCATGAGCATTGTCCTGATACTTTTTCTAAGTTCAACTATGATCATCCATCTATGTTGTGCGCTTGCGGAGTGCTTCCGGGTACCCGTGCAGATCATGAAGTAGTGCGCAATACCATTAGGACCGTATTTGAGACTTGGCAGTGGGATAGAGCTTGGGGCTGGGACTTCCCGGTTGTTGCGATGGCTGCAGCGCGGGTGGGTGAGCCAGAGCTGGCTTTAGATGCGTTATTTGTAGATTCTGTCAAAAATACCTGGCTGCCAAACGGTCATAATTATCAGCGTCCGAATCTGCCTTTATATCTACCCGGCAATGGCGCACTGCTGCTAGCTGTGGGTATGATGGCTGCGGGTTGGAACGGTGGGCCTGATGTGCATGCACCCGGTTTCCCACAGGATGGATCGTGGAAAGTAGCTGTCGAAGGAATTAATAAATACTGGTAAAATTAAATAATTTTGGGAATGCTAGAGTCGAGGTGATCAGGATGACTAATGTCACTTACTTACTCGTTAAGTTTGTGTCAATGTTAGTGCTGAGTTTGCTAACCTTGACTCTTTTTGATTCTAATCCATTTGGATTAGTGCTCGTCTATGCCTTAATTACTACAGGAGTTAATTATATGATCAGTGCACGGCTGTTTGAATCCGACGATGTTAGGAGCCCTGCGGCATTGGCCGAAGGAATCAGTTCAATGCTGATTGCTTGGCTGATGTCGCTGATTGTGCCTGGGTTCCGCTCGACATTTTTAACCTTGTTTGCGCTAGCGTGCGCGGTAATTCTCAGCGGATACTTTTTTCATAGTTTGTTAATACCGGAAATAGACAAATAAAACGCAATGTTAAATCTAAAGTGAGAAAGCAGGAAACGGAGAATGATTAGCAAATAAATATTAATAGATGTCAACAAAACATTATAAATGTTAAATGAGGGGGAGGGGTGCAGCTCTAAATCTCGAGGGTGTGATGGCTCTGCTAAAAAAATAATCAGGAGGGTTTAGTGTGAAAGCAAGAGCGAGAAGTCTAGTGTTGTTATCGCTGGTTGTATGTTTGGCATTGGCGGTTTCCGGAATGGTTTCCGCTTATACACCGCGTCCGGGTGTACTGAGTCCGGATGAAGTGGACTTTGGCGGGAAGACAGTAAACATTCTTGTTGGTGACCTCCACTACGTAGTGTTTAACGGCGGTCTTCCGCTTCAAGAGCGGATTGCTGAAGCAGAAGAACTCTTCAATGTAAAGATTCAAACAGGTAATACCGGTGGAGCAGAGGCTATGATCGCTCGGATTTTAGCGGGTGATTCCACATATGATATCTTCCGGTTTGAACACCGCGGCGGCTATTTCCCATTGGTAACTCAGGGGATGCTGCTCCCGGTAAGTACAATTTTGCCGGATGAGTATTTCGAATCTCTGCCGCGCGCAGATCGCTATACTATCGAAAAGTTAAGATATCAAGGCGAACTCTACGGATTTGGCGTTACTTATGATACCTTCAATGGTTCGATGATGATTACCATGTATAACAGGGATCTCTTTATAGAAGCTGGCCTTGAGGAGCCATATGATCTGTGGAAAGAGGGCCGCTGGACCTATGACGAAATGGAGCGCCTCGGTATTGCATTAACCCAAGATACTGATGGCGACGGAGTAATTGATCAGTGGGGTATTGGCGATTTGGGTAATCCGGCAGCTGTTTATCGCTTCCTGCCTTCTAATGGCGCCGAGGTTGCTAAGCAGAAGGATGGGAAATGGGTATACAGCCTCAATGATGCTGACGCTATCCATGTTCTCAACACCGTTAACCGCTGGCGCAATGAACTGCAGATTATGGGCAGTGGAGACTTCCTCCAAGGCAAAGTTGCAATCGCTCCCCATACTCACATAGCTGGAGCAAGACACGCGATCAATGCCGGTATGAATATTGGTTATGTACCTCAGCCGAGAGGCCCTCATGTTGAAACCAATAGACAGCCTACATTTGACTTTGCCGCCAACTTCCTGCCTGTTAATGCGGCTGAACCTGAAAAATTGATCGCTCTAGCCGACTTCCTGTTCAGAGAAGGGGATGGAGATGAGTATCTCGATTTCTACATTAACAGCTATATGAGATCGAGAGAGCACATGGAAGCGTACATGGCATGTGCTGATAACTGGCAGGGCGAGGGAGATATCTTCCAATGGTCAGGCTTGTGGGATATCACCGATGAGCAGGTTTCCCTAGTTATCAACAATGAGAAAGGCGCAGCTCAAGCTACTGACGAGGTTGAGCAGCAGGCACAAGCTTTCCTCGATGATTTATTCGGACAATAATTATTAAAAGCATTTCAGCTGAAAGGCTCTGCCCTGGGCAGGGCCTTTTTTCATGTTAACAAGGAGTTTGGTAAGATTCACCGAAGTATAATCAATGTAAAATAAATAGAGGTGGTATCAGTGTATGTGGCAGATATTTACGCAATTATTCTCAATTGCTCCTGAACTCTTGTGGAAGTTCGTGATTGCGATGCTGGCAGCTACTGCAATCAGTCTAGGCATTGGTTGGGTGTACAAGTTTACTCACCGCGGACTGAGCTATGAAGCGACCTTCTTGCCTACACTTGTCAGTATGGCCCCGATTGTCTGCTGTGTGATGTTTTTTATTCAGGGCAATTTATCTCTTTCATTGGGACTAGTAGGTTCCCTGGCTATTATCCGCTTTCGCACTCCTATTAAAGACTCTCGAGATATGGTTTTTCTGTTTTGGTCGATCGCTACCGGATTAGGTGCCGGAACTGATAATCTCGGTTTGGTTTTGGCAGCTGGTGTTCTTGTAGCGCTATTGTATATTATTATGCATTATGTTCGATATGGCGTTCCCACTGATGCGGAATATGTTTTGATTATCAGAGGCGAGGAAGGATTCCCGGCAGACCAGATCAATCAGGTGATTTCTTCGTTGGGGATTGAGGCATATCTGCGGTCCCATGAAGTTAAATCAGATTATTGGGAACGAGTTTTAGAGTTAAAGCTGCTGAAAGTCAATCAAGACCTAATGGATCAGCTTGTCGGCTCCATCAGCAAACTGGATCAAGTTTCTGAGGTTTCTCTGTTAGCTCCGCAGCTCGCTTTACCGCTATAATCTAATACGATCTAAAGGATG
>DURM01000010.1 GCA_012837335.1 Bacillota bacterium | reverse complement strand
GCCAGGCAGATTGGGAATGAATCCATTCTTCTTGACCATTATACTTAATGCCATATACGTTCAGATGGGTATAAGTGCAGTTGCCATCTTCCTCCGGTAAACCGGTAAATAAGACATGAATTGTTCTCGGTCTTGTGCCGATGCAGCCTATAAACAGCAGAACCGCTGCTGTGATTAGGATCAAGTTCAGTATTCTCTTCTTGTTCACTAATCCGCCTCCATCTCCTTATTCATCCACCTGCCGACGTTCTAATCTCCGTTTCCAGTAGTTCAGTCACTTCCTCGCCCCCGCCCTGTTCCTGTTAGGATTAATACTGGAGACTATTCTATTATCCTTTTCAACATTAGCTACAACAGCAATAAAAATAAGAGCCAGCCGTGATGGCTAGCTCTCAGGAATAACAATTACCTGTCCGATCCTTAGTTTCGTCGGATCAGTTATTTTATTGTACTCAATAATGCGGTCAATCAGCTCCTGGCTGGGTGGATTCTCAAAGCGAGATGCCAGTGCCCAAATTGAATCGCCACGCTGGACAGTGACAGCTACTTCACTCCGTTCCGACTGCTCCTCCAGTGGAGCAGTCAGCTCATCTAATCTAGCGATGAACTCTGCTTCCATAGCGGCGATTTTGGTAATAAGTGTTTGGTGCATCTCCTCAAGCAAATTTTTCAGCTCAACCACCACCGCTGTTAAAGCCGCTGAGCCTTCCTGCTGTTCATTGACAGCCGCAGCTATTTCAGCTATCTGGCTATCCAGATCATCCATCTGATCGAGTGCCGCCAAAACTTCGCTGAGATCCACTTCCTGCTTAGGCAGCTCGCTGATATTGATTTCCATGGAAATCAAACGCTGCTCAATCCCAGAAATTTTACTGCCAAGCTCACTGCCGAGCTGGGCAACCGAAACTGCCGTCGGATCTTCCGCGTCTTCCCGATTAAGATAGACATTCCAGAGCACATAAGTATTGATGATAATCGAGAGAATCGCCAGAATCAAAGCCGCCCGAATTGCCATGTAGATAAACTTGTTGCTGTAAGCGCTTTTGCTGTTATCCACTTTACTCATGAAGATCACTCCAATTAAGTGTATTATCCGGTCATCTTCTTAACTGCTGCAGACAGCATCAGTTTGATCCGGTTCAACTGGTTGATCTCACTGGCTCCCGGATCATAGTCAATTGCGACAACATTGCTGTTGGGATAAACTCGCTTCAGCTCCCGCATCATTCCCTTTCCGGTCACATGATTCGGCAGACAGGCAAAAGGCTGCATACAGATGATGTTTTCCACACCCTGCTCGATCAGCTTGACCATTTCCCCGGTTAACAGCCAACCTTCACCGGTTTGATGTCCTAAAGAGAGAATCTTCTTGGCCGCAGCTGCTGTTGCGTAAATCGGTTCCGGTGGAAAAAACCGCTTGCTGGTTTGTAAAGCCCTCCGGTAAGTAGTGCGGTACAGCTCCATCACCTTGATTGCCGCTCGCGCAGCAACCTGCTCGATTTTCTTCCCAGATAAATACTCAGCCCGAAAATCTAATCCAAACGCAGAATACATCAGGAAATCCAGCAGATCGGGAACTACAGCTTCCGCTCCCTCTTCCTCCACAATCCGAACCACATCATTGTTGGCGGTGGGATGATATTTAACTAAGATCTCTCCGACAATGCCAACTTTAGGTTTCTGCTCATCCACAATTTCAAACTGCTCGAAATCGCGGATTATGCCGAGAACGGTAGCTCTAAACTTCCTGAGCGATAAGCTGTTCAGGGCATTTTTGCAGCGCTCCATCCAGGTTTTATACAGCTTATCAGCGGCACCCTTCACCTTTTCATAGGGACGCACTCGATGCAGCACTTTCATGAGCAGATCGCCGTAAACCAAGCTCATCAGTCCCCGGTGCAAAAGCGGAGCAGTGATTTTAAAGCCCGGATTTTTCTCGAGTCCCTGGGCATTTAAGCTGATCACCGGAACATGAGCGAATCCGGCATCAACCAGCGCTTTGCGGAGAAATCCAATGTAGTTGGTTGCCCGACAGCCGCCTCCGGTCTGGGTGATCAAGACCGAGGTGTTGTCCAGGTCATACTTGCCCGACTGCAGCGCCGCGATGAGCTGGCCAAGAGCGATAATTGCCGGATAGCACGCATCGTTATTGACGTACTTTAGTCCCACATCAATCGCCTCTAAGTCCATGGCTGGGCACACCACGATTTCATACCCGGATAGAGCAAAAGCCTTTTCCAACAGCTCGAAATGGATCGGTGCCATATTTGGTGCGATAATTGTATGCTTTTGTTTCATTTCTTTGGTAAATAGAACTCTTTGATACTTTGTTTCGGTTTTTATCCGCTGATATCCTTTCTGTTTTCGCTCAATTAATGCAGCTTTTAGAGAGCGCAGGCGAATGCGGGCGGCGCCGAGGTTGTGTCCCTCATCGATCTTTAATACCGTGTAGAGTTTGCCATACTGTTCTAAGATATCTTGAACCTGGTCAGTAGTCACCGCATCCAGTCCGCAGCCGAAGGAGTTCAGCTGCACCAGCTCAATATCTTCCTGCTCGGCCGCAAACGATGCCGCTGCGTACAAGCGGGAATGATATGCCCACTGATCCACTACCCTGAGGGGGCGCTCTACCTCCCCGAGATGGGCTACTGAGTCCTCAGTTAATACTGCCATCCCCAGCTGATTGATTAACTCCGGAATCCCGTGATTTATCGCTGGATCAATGTGATACGGCCGCCCCGCCAAGATGATGGCAAACACACCATTCTTCTTCACCCATGCCAAAGCTTCCTCGCCTTTATTCCGGATATCTTGACGGAAGCGCTCCTGCTCATCCCAAGCCGCATCTACTGCCGCAGTAATTTCAGCATAGGAAATTCGATAGTCCTCGCCCAGCTCTTCCCACAAACGCTGGGTCAGCCGCTTTTTATCATCAAATGGCAGGAAGGGATGGAGCATCTTTACCTGCTTCTCCCGCAGCTGTCCTACATTCTTGCTCAGCACTTCTGGGTAGGAGGTGACAATTGGGCAATTAAAGTGATTATCGGCTTCGTCCTGCTCTTTCTGCTCATGGGTTAGGCAGGGATGGAAAATGGTGTCCACGGCTTGTTCAATTAGATCCACGATATGGCCGTGGCTGAGTTTAGCCGGATAGCAGACAGACTCCGACGGCATGGTTTCGATTCCCTTCTCATAAACCGCTTTAGTGGAGTGGGCAGACAGTTTTACAGCAAAACCCAGCTCGGTAAAAAAGGTAAACCAGAACGGATAGTTTTCATAAAGATTCAGTACCCGGGGAATACCGATTACACCCCGTTTTGCTTCACTTTCCGGAAGCGGCTTGTACGCGAACAGCCGCTTGTATTTATAGCGATACAAGTTCGGCAGAGCTGAAGCTTCACTTTCTCTGCCCAAGCCCCGCTCACATCTATTCCCGGTAATATACCGATCGTTATTTCCAAACTCATTAATCGTAAGCAGGCAGTTGTTGCCGCAGCGCCGGCATCTGGCATGCCGGGTGGTTACTGTTAAGCGATCCAGCTCCTCTGCTGAAAGCAGCGAGGTTTGGTATTTGGGCTGGTACTGCTCCCGGGCAAGAAGAGCTGCTCCGAAAGCGCCCATGATTCCGGCAATATCCGGACGAATCACCTGCCGTTCAGACAGCAGTTCAAAGGCCCGCAGCACTGCATTATTGGCAAATGTGCCGCCCTGAACCACGATCTTACTGCCCAGTTCATCGGCATTTTTCAGCTTGATCACTTTAAACAACGCGTTTTTAATCACAGAATAGGATAAGCCGGCGGAGATTTCGCCCACCGATGCTCCCTCTTTCTGAGCCTGCTTAACCCTGGAATTCATAAATACGGTACAGCGGGAACCCAGATCTACCGGATCAGGAGCAAACAGAGCTTCCTCGGCAAACTCCTTAACATCCATGTTTAAGGATTCCGCAAATGTTTCCAAAAACGAACCACACCCTGAGGAGCAGGCTTCGTTAAGCATGATATGCTCGATCACGCCGTCTTTTACCCGCATGCACTTCATGTCCTGGCCGCCGATATCGAGAATGAAATCGACTCCAGAGCAGAAAAACTCGGCTGCTTTATAATGAGCCACCGTTTCAATCTCACCGATATCTACTTTCAAAGCAGCCTGAACTAGGCCTTCTCCGTAGCCAGTAACGGCAGATTTCACGATCTTGGCGCTGTTCGGCATAATTTGATACAGTTCTTTCAAGGCGGAAACAGCTGTCTTAAGAGGATCTCCCTGATTTTTGCTGTAATATGTGTGCAGCAGAGATCCGTCTTCACCGATTAAAGCCAGTTTAGTAGTTGTTGAACCCACATCTATTCCGAGAAAGCAGGGACCTGAATAGTCAGCCAGATTCTGCCTCCTAACTCGGCTGCGCTCATGGCGATCTTTAAACTCATCCCACTCCTGTTCATCGGCAAAGAGCGGTCGCAGGCGCACTGTTTCCCGCAGCATATCCGCATCCAAGTTTTCAATTCTGCTAATTACTTCAGAAAATGGGACCGGCTCAGTGCCAATCGATGCCAGCGCCGCGCCTAATGCAATAAACAGCTGCGGCTGCTCAGGTACAATCACCTGCTCCGGCTTCAGCTCCAACACCCTGATAAAATGGCGGCGCAGTTCCGAAAGAAATGACAGCGGACCACCCAAAAATGCCACATTGCCCCGGATCGGACGTCCACAGGCTAAACCGCTGATTGTCTGAATTACTACCGCGTTTAACACGGAAGCAGCGATATCTTCTTTGGCAGCGCCTTCATTTAAGAGGGGCTGGACATCAGTTTTAGCAAAAACACCGCAGCGAGCTGCGATAGGATAAATGATCTTGTAATCCTTCGCCAGCTCATTTAATCCGGTCGCATCAGTCTTCAAAAGTGATGCCATCTGATCGATAAATGATCCGGTGCCGCCGGCGCAGATCCCATTCATCCGCTGATCGAGCCCATCTTTAAAATAGGTGATTTTCGCATCTTCTCCTCCCAGCTCAATTACCACATCAGTCTGGGGATAGAACCTTTGAATCGCTTGAGTGGAGGCGATTACTTCCTGAGTAAAACCAACGCCTAAGCTCTCCGCAATACCAATGCCGCCTGAGCCGGTAAACATGACAGTAACATCTGATTCGGGAAACTGGCCATAAGCAGCATTCAGCACCGAAATTACCGTCTCTTTAATATCTGCGTAATGGCGCCGGTAATCAGCAAACAAGGTTTCTAGCCGGTCATCAACGGCTGTGATTTTTACGGTGGTAGAACCTACGTCAATACCAAGATGAATAACTCTGTCCATTTCAATGCCTCCATAAAACCAGTACCAATACTGTTAGATTCATTCATGTAATATTCGCATTTCAAACCTGAATTCCTTGTATTTACAGATTATCGCAATCTTGAAAAAGGTATTTTGCGAACAATAAGGAATTATTTATATACAAGTATTTAACAACTTCTTAGAATGGGGGTTTTGCAATGTCGGTCGAAGAAACCAATGTTAAGCAGAATGGCCGGTTTTGTGTTCTGAAAATCGGCGCTCTTATGGCAGTCATTTATTGGCTGATAGCCACGATCAGAAGCACAATCTTGATTGCAGACAGCAGTTTTTTCGTCAATATTTATTATCCAGGCTTCTGGGATCTAGCCCTGAGGGTAATAACAGTCGCCAGTATGATCGGAGCTAGTTTTTATCTCCAGAAAAAGCTCAATGAGGTAAAGAGCGAAAGGGACACAGCCAGTGAAGAGCTGTCCAGCATTAACTACCTGATTGAAACCGGAGACTGTCCCGTTATTGAGCTTGACCACCATCTTAGAATCAAACACGCTAACAAAGCCGCTGCCGTCCTTACCGCCATCAAAGTAGATGATCTGGAGTTTAATGATGTGCTCTCCACCCTGTTTTATCCGGAGGATCAGGAGCAGATCAGGGAATTTCTCGAGCAGAGCAATCAGGAAATCCTTGACCGGGTGGTCAGAATCAAAGCCCGCCGCATGCAGAAATGCTATGTAACCATTAGAGCAGCTAAAGAACTGGTAGAAGGTAAAGTTAGCCGCCAACTGCTTTTCTTAAATGATGTAACTAAATTCGTCACCGAACTGGAATCCGCAGAACAGCGTACAGCCACCATCCTCGCCCAACTGGATCAAAATCCCACCCCTATTTTGCTGATCGATTCGCAGCAAATCCGCTTCCACAACCAAGCCGTCCAGGCAGCAGTCCAGATTCCACCCGAGCAAATCACCCGTGAAACTTTAATCGAGTTTATTGAAACAAACTGCCGCGACTCGGAGCCCCTGCTCCAAGCGATTGCCAAAACTTGTGAAGAAAGTGTTCCTCAGGACATTGAGACTACTTTCACTATCCATGGTCAAGAGCGGAATCTCATCATCCATCTTGAGCCCTATGGGGATGAAGCCGACACCACAGCTGTCTGGGTGCGCGACATTACTGACCTGAGAGCACTTGAGCATACTCACGAACAATCCATCAGCGAATTAGCAGAGCAGCTAAAGGCTGCCCAAGCAAACGAAGCTGAGTTAAGGGCAGAGTTTGAGCAGCATACCAACGCATGCCGCACTGAGCGCAACCAGCTGATTGATGAGCTTTCTAGTGAGCGGCAGAAAAATGCTGACTTAGCAGCTAAACTAGAATCGCTCAATGACAAAACTGCCCATTTAGAATCCTTCTTGGCTGAGCGCACATCAACCAACGAAATACTCCAGGATAAACTCGCTCAGCTGCAGCGGGATAACAGTCAACTCCTGGCCGACCTTGATCGGATGCAGGAACAGTGGGAGTCAATCCTTATGCCGATTATGCGGACTGACCGCAGCGGCAAACTGATCAAGATTAATAGTGCTGGTCGCCGCCTCTTGGGCTTAAGCGAAAACGAGCTGCTCCAATCCTACCTAGCTGGCGAACAGCCGGCTAAGCTGACTGATATGCTGCTGCAGCTCGATGCCGGCGAAGCTCGGGTTAGCGCAGAACTTGAGTTTGTCCACAACGAGCAAAAAATTATTCTCAGCTGCCACGGCATCAAGCTCAATAAACCGGAAGGGCAGTTCCTGATTTATGGTTACGATGTAACCGCCTTCCGCCAAGCCCAGCGCGAACTAGCGCTCACTCTGGACAACAGCCGCTATGAATTAGAAGACGTGCTCAATGAAGTTGAAATCGAACGCGAACGGATGAACGCAATTCTAGCAGGAATAAACGATGGAATTGTGATCACCGATATGTACAACAGGGTGATCAAGATGAATCCTAAAGCTGAGGATGTACTTGGCATTCGCTTAAGCCAAGCCCTCGAACGCCCGGTTCACTTTATTATCCGGAACCATGAGATTATTGATCATATCCAGCAGACAGTGCGGGAAAAACTCTACAACCACGAATTCACACTGGAGATCGCTCCTCCCCACGAGCAGTCGATCATTACTCTCGACTGCACAGCAACAGTAATCCACGACCGCAATCTCCATGACCAGGGTGTGATCATCCAGCTTAGGAGAGCAGATGTATCTTAACATTAAACCCAAATATTTGCAAAAAACCCGCTCCAAATGGCGAGCGGGTTTTTCGATGCCTTAACCTAAAGTATGTTTAGTAAGGCTCAGTAAACAGTTCGAAGTGAGCTTGCGGATGAATGCACGCCGGGCAGGTTTTTGGTGCTTCCGGACCTTCGTGGAGATAGCCGCAGTTGCCGCATTTCCACATAACCTTGCCGTCTCTCTTGAACACTCGATCTTTCTCAATGTTTTCGGCGAGCTTCAAGAATCTTTCTTCGTGACCTTTTTCAGATACAACAATTGCTCTGAATGCACCGGCAACTTCCAGGAATCCTTCCTCTTCTGCCACATCGGCGAAGTGAGGATAGAGATGTGACCATTCATCATTTTCACCTTCGGCAGCAGCCTTCAGGTTGGTCAGTGTATCACCCTGGGCCACAGGGTAAGAAGCATTAATTTCAACTTCAACCGGAAGGTCGCCCTCAAAGCCTGCTAACAGCAGCTTCCAGAATCTTTTAGCATGCTCTTTTTCATGATCAGCAGTTTCTAAGAAAACATTGCGGATCTGCTTGTAACCTTCTTTGTCTGCGATCGATGCGTAATAAGTATAGCGATTCCGGGCTTGTCCCTCACCGGCAAAAGCTTTCAGCAAGTTTTCAGCTGTTCTTGTTCCTTTAAGACTCTTCATTTAATTACCTCCTCAATTAAAGTGCTTTTATTCACACCATCAGCGCCTTAAAACTTGGCGCTGATGGCACTAGCCACTATAATCACTAACATTTCATTAAAGCTAATAATTATTATTCGGGTTTGAGAAGGCAATTCCTGCTTGTTTTGGAAAGATTTTCTTCCTAATCTGCTCTAGTTGGCTGCAGGCGCAAGGAACATCTTCAGATCTTCATCAACAGTGCCGATACCGCTCAATCCAAAAGTGGAAATGAGCACCTCAGCCACATTGGGTGATAGAAATGCCGGCAGAGTCGGACCTAAGTGAATGTTTTTCACACCAAGATACAGCAGAGCAAGCAGAACAATAACCGCCTTCTGCTCATACCAAGCAATATTATACACAATTGGCAGCTCATTTATGTCATTTAACTCAAAAATTTCCTTTAGTTTAAGCGCAATAACCGCTAATGAATATGAATCATTGCACTGACCTGCGTCAAGCACCCGCGGAATATCGCCGATAAAACCGAGATCTAATTTATTGTACCGGTATTTAGCGCAGCCAGCGGTTAGAATTACGGTATCAGCCGGCAGCTGCTCAGCAAAATCCTGATAGTACTCCCGCGATTTCATGCGGCCGTCACAGCCTGCCATAACAAAGAACTTTTTAATTGCACCCGATTTCACTGCATCAACAATTTGATCCGCCAGAGCAAAGAGCTGGGCATGGGCAAATCCACCGATAATCTTGCCCTGCTCGATCTTTGTGGGAGCAGGCAGAGTTTTGGCAAGCTCTATAATCTGGGAGAAATCCTTCCTGCCATCAGCGTCAGCTTCAATATGGACACAGCCTGGGTAGCCTGCTGCTCCAGTTGTGAAGATGCGGGCTTTCACACTCTCACTCTTGGGTGGAACGATACAGTTGGTTGTAAACAGAATCGGACCATTGAATGATTCAAATTCCGATAACTGCTGCCACCAGGCGTTGCCGTAGTTGCCGACAAAATGATCGTATTGCTTAAATTTAGGATAGTAATGAGCCGGCAGCATCTCACCATGGGTGTAAACATCAACGCCAGTGCCCTCGGTCTGCTCTAACAGCTGTTCTAAATCAGTTAAGTCGTGTCCAGATATTAGAATAGCTGGATTATTCCGCACACCGATGTTTACTTCCGTAATCTCCGGAGTGCCGTAGCGGCTGGTATTGGCTTCGTCCAAGAGAGCCATGACTTCCACACCATATTTACCTGTTTCCATGGTAAGATTGATTAAATCTTCTATACTGAGGCTGTCATCGAGGGTAGCTGCAAGAGCTTTATAGATAAAACCGAAGATCTCCGGCTTTTCTTTGTCTAAATTGACTGCGTGATGGGCATAGGCTGCCATGCCTTTAATTCCGTAGGTGATCAGCTCTCGCAAAGAGCGCACATCTTCATTTTTTACAGACAAGATTCCCACCAAACTAGCGTGCCCTAACATTTCTTCGCGGCTGCCGACTGTAAAGGTGGCTGCATTGTTAAGGTTATCTGCGCCGGTCCGCTCCCTAAGCTCATCGCGGATCTCCAGTGTCTGTTTAATTGCAGTTTCAATTGCAGCCTCATTAAAGTTTGCGTTGGTAATGGTCATAAACAGCCCATCGATCAGCTGGTGGTTGACTTCACCAAGCTCGGCTGGATTCAGACCAGATTTAACTACCACCTCAGCAAGCCCTTTTAACGCATAAATCAGGAGGTCCTGCAGTCCCGAAACTTCCGGTGTTTTTCCGCAGATCCCCCTGACAGTGCACCCCTTCCCCTGGGCTGCTTCCTGGCATTGAAAACAAAACATGTCCATGACAATCTCCTCCTTGAAAATTGTATTTATTAGTTGGTCACTTAGTATTTATTCGCTGAGGTTTATATTTTTCCTGCTCGATTCTTTTATTGACTCAAAGAATTTATTACACTATACTAAAAGAAAATAGTTCGCATCCGAATCATTTAAATAGAAAAAAATGGATTGTTCCGATCACAAGGAGGTGATTGAGTGAGCCACACACTGCCCCGGCAGATTTTAGATCTGCTCCACGATGCAAAGCGGAGCTTTGAAAAGCTTCTGCACCACTCCTTTGAGCACTATCAGCTATCCATGTCCCAAATAACCGTAATTATCCTGCTGCATGAGCATCAAGAAATGAGCATTTCCGAAATTGGCGAAAAGATGGGACTGTCCAAAAGCACAGTCAGCGGAATTATTGATCGTCTGGAGGAAATGGGAATTGTTGAACGCAGGCGCAGTGAAACAGACCGCCGCAGAGTAGCTGCAGTCTTAACTCATGAGTATAAAAAGCGCGGTTTGGAACTGGAGCGGAGCTTTAATGACTTTCTTTATCAAACCTTCAACGAAGTATCAGAAAATGATCTGATGGATATAATTAAGGGATTAACGATCTTTAATCAGATCATCAGTAAAAACATAGATTCTGCACTGGCTGCAAAACACTGATTACAAAATAGGTAAAGAACGATTGGAGTGGGAATATTGTTAGCGAAATTTAGCGTCAACCGTCCTTATACAGTTATTGTTGGTATCATCATAGTCTTGATCCTGGGTGCAATCTCCGTATACAATACCACAACAGATTTACTGCCAAACATCAACCTTCCCTATGCATTAGTAGTAACGACCTACCCGGGAGCAAGCCCCGAAGCGATTGAACTTAGCGTTACACGCCCGATCGAGCAGTCGATGCTCACCCTCAGCAATATTCAAAATGTGCTGTCGGTATCTGCCGATAACGTCTCCCTGGTAATTCTAGAGTTCAATGAAACCACCAATATGGATACAGCTTTAATTGAAATCCGCGAGAATCTGGATATGATTACTTCCTATATGCCCCAGGGCATCAATACACCCATGATTATGCGGATCAATCCTAACCTTCTGCCAGTATCGGTTCTCTCAGCAGCTGTAGAGGGAACATCTCTAGCCGATTCAAGTCAGTTTATTAAAGATACCATCATTCCTGAGTTCGAGCGCATCGCCGGTATCGCTTCTGTCTCGGCAACTGGCTTAGTTAAAAGAGAACTGCATATATCCCTTAATCATGACAAAGTAGATGCCCAAAAGCAGAAACTGCAGGATGTTGTCAACTCAATGCTGTTTCTGCCGAGTCTATTCGGAGCGGATTTAACAGCAATGCTCCAGGATTCGGGTTTTAGTCTGGATCAGCTGGATAACTTTGAAATCACTGCAGATTTAGTCAGCGGGATTATCCAAGGGCAGAACATCAGCATGCCAGCTGGATACCTCACCAACGCAGAAAACTCCTATCTGGTGAGAGTTGGTGACCAGTTCCGCAGCGTGGAGGAGTTAGAAAATCTGCCCCTAATCAGTCTGCCGTTCTTAAATCTGCCGCCGATAACCCTGGCAGATATCAGCGATATTGAGCTGATTGCCAGCACAGACGGCAGCTACACCAAAGTTAACGGTGAAGACGCGGTAATGCTGATTTTCCAAAAGCAGACCGATTATTCCACAGCCGATATCGCGAAGAAAATCCGCGCCCGGGCCGATGAGCTCCAAAAGCAGTATGAGGGACTGCAGATCACGACCCTGATGGATCAGGGCATTTATATCGATATGGTTTTAGATTCTGTCCTGAACAATATTATTTACGGAGCGATTCTGGCAATTATCGTGCTGCTAGTGTTTCTGCGGAGCGCAAGACCTACCATTGTCGTTGCAGTCTCAATCCCAATCAGTATCATCACCAGCTTTGTGCTGATGTACTTCAGCAATATCAATCTCAACATCATCTCCATGGGCGGGTTGGCCCTGGGTGTGGGAATGCTGGTTGACAACTCAATTGTGGTGATTGAAAGCATTTACCGTCTCCGCAGCGAAGGCAAATCAGCATTTGAAGCAGCTGTTGAAGGTACCAAGGAGGTTGCCGGTGCAATCACCGCTTCTACCCTGACCACAATTGCTGTATTCTTGCCCATCGTGTTTACATATGGATTGACACGAGAGATCTTCAGCGAAATGGCTCTGACCATCAGCTATTCGTTAGGTGCGAGCCTGCTTGTCGCTTTAACCTTAGTTCCTATGGTTGCATCGCGTATTTTTACTAAAGAGCAGCCGAAAGAAAACCGCTTCAACGAAAGAATGAACACCTGGTACGGCAGCCTGGTAAATAAGGCCTTAGACAAAAAAGCACACCTGCTGATCGGTGTGCTGATTCTGTTCGTTGTCAGCAGTATCGGCATTTGGAGAATGGGTTCGGAATTTCTGCCAGCTACAGACAGCCATCAGATTTCTATGCAGGTAGAACTGCCTCACGAACTCTCTGCATCTGATGCAGCAGCCGTAATCGATCAGATTACAGCAGTGCTGGAAGGAATCGAAGATATTGAAACAATCGGTGTTACATCCGTCGGATCAATGCTGGGAATGCCCATGTCGATGGGAGGCAGTGGCTCAAACTCCTACTCGTTCTATCTGCTTCTTAATGAACAGCGCAGCCTATCCAGCCGACAGATTGCCCAGCAGATCAGAGATCTAACTGAAGGCATTAACGCTGATATCACAGTCGCCGATACCGGTTTTGATATCAGCATGATTGCCGGGGGAGCAATTGTCCTCAATGTTCTCGGTCAGGATCTCGATACACTGCAGTCCATTGCCAAAGACGCAGCTGCCATCGTGGCAGATGTTCCGGGAACAATTGAAGTATCAGACGGCTTGGAAGATACCGCGCCTGAACTGCGGATCATGGTTGATAAGCAGAAAGGCATTACCAAAGGTGTTACGGTAGGCCAGGTCCTTATGGCCGTAAACCAGAAGCTGGGTTCAAACACCGAGATAACCACCTTAACTGTTGGCACTGATGATTACAGCATCTTTGTGCACGATCCTAAGAATCAAGCCAGCTCTGAAGCTGATTTAATGGAGCTCTTGATCGATTCTCCCTTGGGAGAGCCGGCTCGCCTCGGCGATATTGCTACCATCGAGCAAGGACAGGGATTATCATCAATCCAGCGGCGGAATCAGCAGCGCTACATCTCGGTTACAGCTGAGATAGCCGATGGCTATAATGCCGGTAATATCAGCCGAGAAATCGAACAAAGACTCGATAACTACAATCTGCCAGAAGGCTACAGCATAGAATTCGGTGGTGAGCAGCTGCTTATTCTCGAATCTTTTGATGACCTGAGTCTCGTGTTAGTGGTGGGTATTCTCCTGATTTACCTGGTCATGGTGGCTCAGTTCCAGTCGCTGCTGTCTCCATTTATCGTCATGTTTACCATTCCCCTGGCCTTTACCGGTGGCTTCCTGGGACTGATAATTAATGGCAGTCCTCTCAGTCTGGTGGCAGTAATCGGACTGGTAATTCTAACTGGAGTAGTCGTCAACAATGGTATCGTCTTGATTGACTACATCAATCAGCTGCGGGAAAGAGGCATGGCCAAACGGGAAGCTATTGTCCATGCGTGCCGCGTGAGATTGCGTCCGATTTTGATGACAGCGCTGACCACCATTGTTGGTCTATCCACAATGAGCATTGGCGTCGGAATGGGAACCGAACTGATTCAACCCATGGCAGTTACTGCAAGCTCGGGACTGCTGTACGCCACGATTCTTACGCTGTTTGTGGTGCCGGTACTATACGATACCTTTCACCGCAAATAGAAACAATCCGTAAACAAAAACGCCCTGCAGCGGTTTGCACCGCTCAGGGCGTTTCTTGATTTAACTCTTAATTTCTAACCAGTTCTTTTACTGTCTCGTTGTGATAACCCACAATCACTCGGCTGGCATAGCCGACAAAGAGACCGTTATCGACAACCCCGACAATCTGATTGATCCGATCATGCAGGCTCTTGGGATCGGCAATTGTTCCAAAACTGCAGTCTAAAATATAATTGCCGTTATCAGTCAGATAAGGTTTCCCATCTGCTACCCGCAGCTTGGGAGCACAGCCGAGTTCAGCAATTTTCTTTTCAGTCTGCTCCCAGCCGAAGGGAATTACCTCAATCGGCAGCGGAAACTTACCGAGCTGTGCTACTACCTTGCTCTCATCCGCAATAACAATCAGCTCTTTACTGGCTGCTGCCACAATCTTCTCCCTAAGCAGCGCGCCGCCGCCTCCTTTGATCAAGTTCCAGTGAGGATCTACTTCGTCAGCTCCATCGATTGTCAAGTCGATTTTATCGATATCGGCAAAAGTGACCAGATTTATACCCAGCTGCTGGGCGATCTGTTCTGATCCGACCGAAGTAGCAATCGCTTTGATTTCTAAACCCTGCTTCACCAGCTCTCCGATTTTATGAATCGCGTAATAAACCGTGGAACCGGTTCCTAATCCAACAACCATGCCATCTTTAATACTTTCAACTGCCTTTTCGGCAGCCAGTCTTTTTGCTTCCATTAAATCACCTCGTAACAGCCAACCTTATTTATCTTTCTGCCGAACTCTGCTCAGATTTTGCAGCCACTGCAGTATTTTATTCCGATACAGCCACCCGACAATGAAAACTACTACAGCAGCCGCGGAGAAAATTATCGCAGTCGAATAGTCCCGCTCCTGGATATTCTCCCCGATAAATGTTGAGATAAACAGAGCAGGAGTCCGGGCTAGCACTGCAATTGCGATAAAGTGCAGCGGTCTGACTGGAGTTAAGCCGCCAATGTAAGTCATGATATCTTTAGGCAGCCCCGGTATAAAAAACAAAACAAAGATGGTAATGTAGCCTTTGCGGCTGGTTATCAATTCAGCGAAACTTTCCAGCTTCTCCTGGGAAATCAGCTTCTTAACAAGGGAATAACCCATTAAGCGCGCCAAGCCAAAAGCAATGCTTGAACCGATTACCGCTCCGGTCAATAAAAGCAGTGTAGCCAGGGGAGCTCCGTAAATGTAGCCACCGGCAATCTGCACAACCTCTCCTGGTATGATTGCAATTAAAATCTGCAGCACCTGAAACATGATGAAGACCAGGGCACCCAGGGAATCGTAGGACAGAATCACGGTGCGAAATTCATCGGGGTCACTGATAATCTCGGTAATTACCGGACCGTATTTAATAGTTATAAAAGCCAGCAGAACTATAAAAACCCCTGCCGCTGTAATGTTTGCAACCAAACCTTTTATCTGCTGCAAATATCGCTCACTCCATTCTCATACTAATATAACCCATTCTGTGCTGAATTTCAAAGGTTATATCTTAAAAGTGTGAAGCGGCGTTTGCCGATAGTCTGCTGCTCTAATCTCCGGTATAAATCAGTCCTAACCTTCTGCTTTTTGTCGGTGCAGACTGCTACGATTGTCGTTGGTTTTAACACCGGCACCAAGTTCTTCAAAAGCCGGTTGACAGCATCGCCGCTCTCCCCCTGCCAAGCTACAAGGCTGCCGTAAGGTACATCAGCAATAATGATATCAGCTTTAAAGTTCCGGTCTGCCAGCGCTTGTTCAGCCAGAATATCAGCGGTAAAAACTTCAACCCGGGGTACAAAAGCGCGATTTTGAATTTTAGCCATTAAGTTCTCTGCCGACTGCAGCGCTTCTAAATGTGACACTTTACCAAATTCTTGATACAGCGCCTGCAGCTCGCTGACGCGGTTCATTAAACCTTCCCAGGTCAATAACGCAAGATTTTGCCGGGCCAACTCTGCTGCGTTCTGATCAATATCTGACCCGACAAACATATCAATCTGATTATGATTAAGATACCCCAGTACGGTAAGGAGATAGCCGCTGCCACAGCAGGGATCGTAGAGGGTCAGATGCGATTTTTCCGGCAGATACTCCTGACAGCGACAGAAAATCTCCTGTGCCAACCGCACCGGGAAGTTCGGCATCCCGGATCGCCCATAAATCACCCTACCCGCGGCAAAGTCCTGATAATTTTGGTTGGGACTGAATTTATACTGCATATAAACACCTCTAAGACAAACGAGAGCCTAAGGCACTTCTCTTAGGCTCCCCTGTTTATTATCCGCTTGTTTAGAACTTTTAAGCTTAAACTCGCACTTCCTCCCAAAGCTGAAGGATTTTCTGGACTAATGAATTAACCTCTTCAATCGCTTCTCGTACCTGAGTTGTAGCTTTACCGGATTGGTCCGATAACTCTCCCACTTCCCGGGCAACAATCTCAAACCCCCGCCCATACTCACCTACCCGCGCGGCTTCAATTGCCGCGTTGATGGCCACCATCTTGGTCTGTTTAGAAATATTGGCGATTCCATCCACCAGATTCTCTATTTTAGCAGGTATAGCTGATAAATCCATAATCATCTGCTCTACCATGCTCTGCTGCTCTTCGATTTTCTGTGAAGCTTCGATATTCTCCTTTTCCAATTCCTTCTCAGCAGTAATATCATGCCCAAAACCGATTAAACCTACAATATTCCCGTCATCATCGTAGAATGGATACTTCTCGGTTACCTGCCAGGCTTCTCTGCCATCAGTCCCGATTACCTGTTCAACCCGATTGCGAACCTCTTTACCGTCCTTTAACACGGTGCTGTCGTCTTTATAAAACTTCTCGGCCAGGTGTCTGGGAAACATGTCGAAATCTGTTTTACCAATGACATCTTCAGCTTTACTGAAACCGGCCTGCGAATAATTGGCCTTGTTCGCCAAGATCTTTCTGGCCTCATGGTCCTTTACATAAATGGAGCTTGGCAATAGATCGAGCAGAGCATGTATTACCCGGCGCTCCCAGATAAGCATTTCTTTTAGTTCTTCATATGTTTCATTACCGGTAAGCTCCTGAAAAAGATCACTGAGATTGACTGTTGCCATACTAACACTCCCTATTTTCTAATATTTGGGATGAACTGGTAATTATCTCTTTCTACTTGCGGATCGCAGTTTCCTTTATCTTTTCATGAGTTTTGTAAGCCAAATGTCAGATTTCCATGATATAATTAGAGAAGAATAATATTGAAATATAAATCGAGGTGTAATGGATGCAAGTAGTAAAATGCTTTCCCGGTGGAAAATTTAAAGCCCTGACTCTCAGCTATGACGACGGCAGAACTGCTGATCGGCGGCTAGTCGAGATCTTCAACAAGTATGGAATCAAGGGAACCTTTCATCTAAATTCCGGTCTGATTGGAGTTGGCGACCGAGTCGAAGCCGATGAAGTGAAGTCACTCTATGAAGGGCATGAAGTGGCAGCCCATACCGTTACTCATCCAACCATTGCCCGCTGCCCAAAAGAGCAGGTTGTCCAAGAGCTCCTCATGGATCGGATGCGGTTGGAAGAACTGGTTGGCTACCCAGTGCGGGGGCTGTCCTATCCAAATGGATCCCACAGCAAGCAGATCAGAGAGCTGCTGCCCCATCTCGGCTACGCTTATTCCCGAGTAGTCGGTGACAGCCACAGTTTCGGCCTACCTGAGGATCTGTATCAGTGGAAATCCACCTGTCACCACAGACGCCGCTTGCTGGAGCATGGTGAGACTTTCATCAATCTCCATAAAAGACAGTACTTGTACTTAATGTATGTGTGGGGCCACAGCTACGAGTTTGACAACGACCAGAACTGGGACCTAATTGAAGATTTCTGCAAACTGGTCGGCGGCCGTGACGATATCTGGTATGCAACTAATATTGAAATTGTGGACTATCTCCACGCCTTTGACCAGCTCCAGTTTGCCGCATCCATGAAGTTTGTCTACAACCCCACCGCCTTATCGGTTTGGATCAGCGTTGGTGGTGAAATTGTTGAAGTTAAAAGCGGTGAGCAGGTGCAGTTAGCCTAAACTGTGAAAGCACGCAGTTTTCTGCGTGCTTTGCTTATTCATCTGGAAAAACCGATCCCCACTGCAGTTCTTTTGCCAAGCGGTACAAATCTTTCTGTCTGCGGGAGATGATCTTAGTTTCCAGGCCATCGGGACCGCAGACTTCAAAGATAATGTGGCCTTTCCTCACCTGGGGGTGGCGCAGAATGCGTCCGTATACAGCTCTCCCCGGAAAGCGCGCCGCGGCTACATAAGAAAACTTCTCATCCTCATAGCCGAGCTCGCCACTTTTAATCTGGCGGTGCAGACTGCTGCGCGCCACCCGCTGCGAAAAGTGACACCAATTGCTGCCCGTGATCGGGCATTCTTCTTGATGGGGACAGGGAGCCGCTATCTGAGCTCCTAAAGCGATCAGCTGCTCCCGGGCCTCCCTAATCCGGGCAAAGCCTTGAGTTGTTCCCGGCTCAATGATCACCAATGTACCGTTCGCAGCTTCCCACAGTTTGCTTACAAAATCTGCTCGGGCGCCGGAGTCGAGCTCTCCCAGGACATAGGCGGCAGTTACTAAATCATGCGGCTTAAGCTCCTGGTCCCGGATATCGCCCTGGATCCACTTAGCTTGCTTTACCAGGCTGTTTTCAGCGTATCCGGCCAGACGCCTGCCAAAGCGGATCATATCTGCTTCCCTTTCCACAAGGTCCACCGCCTTTAAACTTGGAAACCGGGAAGCGGCCGCCCACATCACAGTACCCGGTCCCGCGCCGATATCCAGAAGAGTCTGGGGCTGCCAAGCAGGCAGCACTTCCTGAACTTGGTCTAAAACCGCTCCCGCTGCGCCGAAAGTAGCCGGCATTCTGAAAGCAGCATAAGCCTCAACATCGGCTTGAGAGCGGATGAATGTCCTGCCATCGGACGGGTCCTCCCGATATCGCTGGGACAGATCGGCTGTTAACTTGGCCAGCTGCTTTGAGGATTGAATGTTCAGCTCTGCTTCTATGGCATCCCGTAATCTTTCAGGCAGTTCCATCTTAAGTCCTTTCCTAATTATTTACCGGGAAATAGTCTTAGAGAACCGGCATTTTAAAGCCCATGGCTTCGCGAATCTCAACCATATTCTCCCGCGCGATCTTCCGCGCTTTGGCTCCGCCGGCGTTGAGCAGCTCCATCAGCTGATCCGGCTTAGCTAGAATTTCCGCCTTCCGCTCCCGAATCGGAGCAATCTTCTCAACAATAGCATCGCCAAGAGTCTGCTTTAAATCAGAGTAGCGCAGAGATTCGTTAGCGTAATCGCTTCTAAACTGCTCAACAATTTCTGGCGCTGCAAAAGCTTCTAAAAGTGTGAACAAGTTTTTTACGCCTGGACCCATTTCTCCGCCTTGAGGACCCGGATCGGTAACAGCCCTGCGGATCTTTTTCCGGATCGTATCATCATCGTCATCAAGGGCGATGTAGCTGCCTTCGATGCTCTTGGACATCTTACTGGTCGGATCATTAAGGGCCATGATCCGAGCTGCTTTAGTTAGAATCGGCTGGGGTTCAGGCAGGATTTCACCGAACAGAGTATTAAAGCGGCGGGCAATCTCCCGGGTAAGCTCTAGGTGCTGAATCTGATCATCGCCCACCGGTACCAGCTCAGCTTTGTAAATCAAAATATCAGAGGCCATTAACACCGGATAGTTCATCAATCCAGCAAAAACTCCGCTTTTCTGCCGCTCAGCCTTGTCCTTAAACTGAGTCATCCGCTCCAGAGCCCCAATCGATGTGATGCAGGTTAACAGCCAGGTCAGCTCCGCGTGCTCCGGCACTGAAGATTGAACAAACAATGTGCACTGCTCGGGATCCAATCCAGAGGCAATTAAGGTTGCTGCCAGATCCATCACCCGCTCGTGGAGCAGCTGCGGTTCATACTCAACAGTTATAGCATGGTAATCGACGATGCAGAATAAACTCTCATACTGGTGCTGCATCGCGACCCAGTTTCTAATTGCTCCTAAGTAGTTACCGATATGGATGTTGCCTGTAGGTTGGATTCCTGAAAAAACTCGCTGCATATCTGTTACCTCCCGTAGTATTTAAACTTCAATAAAAAAAGATCCCGCCCCAAAGGGACGAGATCATACTCGCGGTACCACCCTAGTTAGCTTAAAGCACTATGCTTTAAGCTCCCTCTCAGCCCGATAACGGAGGCATCCGGTTTAGCCTACAACTTAAACCAAGCTTCGGTAAACTGCTCCTAGGCCCATTCCCTTTCATTATCTTATCGGTTTTCACCAGCCACCGACTCTCTGAAAAGATGAATGCAAGGTACTCTCCCTAATCATCGCGTTCTTAGTTCTAAATTCACGTTTATTATAAACAATCCGGTGGCAAAATGCAACCAGGAATCAGCCTTTCATCAGTTTATCCATGATTTCTAGCACTTCATCAATCTTCAGCTGAGCTTCATCAGCTGTGAACGCTTCCTTCACACAGTGATTTAGATGCCCATGGAGAATACCCTTGTTAACGCGGCGGAGAATTGCCTGCACCGCTAAAATTTGATGAGATATGTCAATGCAGTAGCGATCCTCTTCCACCATTTTAATCAATCCGTCTATCTGGCCTCGAGCGGTTTTTAAAAGCTGCAGAGCCCGCTTTTGATCAGTTTTCATCATACCAAACTCCTTATCCTGTCCGTTTAGGCTGGAAGAATTTCAGCCTAAGAGCATTGGTGACAACAAAGACAGAACTTAAACTCATGGCAGCAGCGCCGACCATTGGGCTCAGTTTCCAGCCGAGCAGCGGGTAAAAAATTCCGGCTGCCAGAGGAATGCCTAAAGTATTGTAGAAAAAGGCCCAAAACAGATTCTGCTTGATGTTGCGGATGGTAGCTTTACTGAGTTGAACAGCTGCAGCAGCGTTCTGAAGGTCACTGCGGATTAAAACAATGTCTGCAGACTCAATTGCGATATCGGTGCCTGCCCCAATAGCAATGCCCACATCAGCCCGAACCAGGGCTGGAGCGTCATTGATTCCATCGCCGATCATAGCCACCTTCTTGCCTTCATCCTGCAGGCGGCGAATCTCCTGCTCTTTATCCTGAGGCAGAACCTCTGCCACCACCCGATCCAGCTGCAGCTCTTTTTGGATTGCTTCCGCTGTCTTCTGATTATCCCCTGTCAGCATTACTACTTCAATGCCCATGGCTTTGAACTGTTCAACTGCCGCGTAGCTGGTAGGTTTTACCACATCCCTGGCGGCGATCACGCCCAACAGCTGATCAGTGTCGGCAAAATAAAGCGGTGTTTTTGCTTCCGACGCAAACCGGTCAGCTAAGTCCTGCCAAGCTGCAGTATCAATCCCGGATTCTGCCATCAGCGCTAGATTTCCGGCGCGATACTTCTTACCGTCGATTACTGTTTCAATACCTCTTCCAGGCACAGCGGTAAATTCGGAGTTGGGTTTAAGTGCAATTCCCATCTCACTAGCTTTTTCTAAAACCGCCTCGGCAAGGGGATGCTCCGAAGCCTGCTCCATCGACGCAGCGATCTGGAGAAACTCCTGCTCCGTAAGCTCAGAAGTCAGCACGACATCAGTTACCCGCGGTCGGCCTTCCGTAATGGTGCCGGTTTTATCTAACACAACGGTATCTACACCGTGGGCAACTTCCAATGCTTCCGCAGATTTTATCAAAATGCCGTTAACAGCACCCTGACCGGTACCGACCATAATCGCTACCGGTGTAGCCAGGCCCAGGGCGCACGGGCAGGAAATCACTAAAACTGCAATGCCGATAGCCAGAGCAAATTCAAAACTTGCTCCCAGCAGCAGCCACACGATGGTGGCCACCACCGCAATTGCGATCACCACCGGCACAAAAATCCCGCTGATTCTATCCGCTAGCTTAGCAATGGGTGCCTTTGACGATCCCGCTTCTTCCACCAGCTGGATGATCTGAGCTAAAGTGGTATCATCTCCTACCTTCTCCGCCCTAAACTTAATAAATCCGGTTTTGTTAATCGAAGCCGAAATTACACGGTCTCCGACTGTCTTTTCCACCGGGATGCTCTCACCAGTAATCGCGGCTTGATCAACCGCAGTGGAGCCTTCAACAATCACGCCGTCAACCGGGATGCTCTGACCGGGACGGATGACAACAAGATCACCAACTGCAATCTCCTCGACCGGGATTTCCAGTTCCCGACCATTCCGCTCCACTACTGCTGTTTTTGGGGCTAAATCCAGCAGCTTGGAAATCGCTTCGGAGGTTCTGCCCTTTGATCTAGCTTCCAGATATTTTCCAAGTGTGATCAGGGCCAGAATCATGCCCCCTGTTTCAAAGTAAATATCCATGCTGTACTGCTCAACAAGATCTAAGCGGCCGTGGCCTAACCCATAGCCAATGCGAAAAATAGCAAAGATGCCGTAGATAACCGCCGCCGAAGAACCAATGGCAATCAAGGAATCCATGTTCGGTGAGCCTCTCAAAAGAGTCTTGAATCCATTTTGGTAGTATTTGCGGTTGATGTACACAATGGGCAGGGTTAGCAAGAACTGGACAAATGCGTAGGTGAGCGCGTTCTCTAATCCTGTCAGCCAAGACGGCAGCGGCAGACCAACCATTTCCCCCATGGCAATATACATGAGGGGAATTAAAAAGACAAATGAGATGAATACCCGCTGCCGCATTTCCCTTATCTCATCTTTCAGCAGCTCTCCTCCGGCAGCTTTAGCTTCACCAGCTGCTTCAGCCGGTTGCTCTTCTCC
Organism: Bacillota bacterium; assembly: GCA_012837335.1. Lineage (NCBI taxonomy): Bacteria > Bacillati > Bacillota > Bacillota bacterium. Next base: position 8,049 of record DURM01000010.1, on the reverse strand, counting down.
GGCCTCATAACCCGCTTTTTCTACCGCTGCCACAATGGCATCGGCATCCACAAGCGCGTCATCAAATTCTACCGTCATCTTGTTAGCCAATAAATTTACGTTAACTGCCTGCACCCCGGCTAGTTTCTTGACACTGCGCTCCACTGCAGCCTGGCAGGCAGAACAAGTCATTCCGGTAACATAAAACTTCTTCTGCATTCCTTCACCCCTTTACCCCACCCCCCTAGGGGGGTATCTTAACTTAATCCTACACCTTTCACCCTTGAGTTGTCAAGGGGATTCTGTTAGTCACCGGCGACAAAAAAGATCAGCTGCCACTTTGGACCCTGGTTGTAAAAGCTTAAGCGGTAATCAACGGGGCTGCGGAGATACTGATCCGGAACATAACCGATCTGACTGGAGAATGTCTCTATTTTCCGCCACAGCTGTCCGTTACTTTCAAACACATAGCGGTCATTATGGGTCAGATTCCGCACTATGCTGTAATTAAGCACCCCTAGGACATCTGCATCTCGATTCGGTTCCCGATAGACTTTCACTTCCCGCTCGATAACTGCCACATGCTGAAAAGCATCTAAGTCTTCCGGGAAGCTTGTGAAGACATAAGGGGCGGTAAACAGAGTTTTTTCCGGATTAGTAAACTCGCCTCCAAGCATCAAGACCTCAAGAATTTCATCCCAAAACCTGGACTGGTCGGGATTTTGATCCAGTTCCCATTCCCGCAGAAATCCAGCGGTTCCCTCATTTAACCCAAATGTATATTTAATCGTATCATCGATGTGTTCCAAGACAAAATCCAAATCTTTAGCTTTTACCGCGTCGATAAACCGCTTTCTAAATTCCAGCAAGTCCTGATTCTGCTCAGCCTGATCAATTGGATAAAGCTTCACATCCTCCTCACCGCCTAAATCTGGGTAACTCGGTGTCAGCTGATACACAGCAGCAGCTAATGCTAACAGCAGAATTACCAGTCCTAACCTCACCAGCAATCTCATTAAATTCACCACCTATATCTTCTCTAAACTGCATATATATTACTAAACCGCAATGATGGGAAGTGAGTCTGTGCGAAAACAAAGCCTGCTTCAGGGTGCCTTTGTCCTAACCGCCGCCGGTTTGATTACCAAAATCCTCGGCTTTGCCACAACTATTCTCCAGTCCCGCATTATTGGCGCGGAAGCGATAGGTCTGCAGATGATGGTAACTCCTCTTATTGGGCTGTTAATGACCATTACTACCCTAGGACTCCCGGTAGCTGTCTCTAAGGCTGTTGCAGAAGCTGAAGCTCAGGGAAATAAAACGAAAATAAAAAGAATTCTCCTGGTATCTCTTACACTTACCTGCAGCGCAGCTCTGATTCTGACCTTAGGCTTAGCCTATTTTGGCAAAACCTTGTCCAGAATTTTCCTAGCCGACCAGCGCGCCTACTATTCTCTGATGGCCATAGTCCCCGTAATCCCTATCCTAGCTATATCCGGAATACTGCGGGGTTACTTTCAAGGCCGGCAGAATATGAATCCCCTTGCTCTCTCCCAAGTAATCGAGCAGATCATCCGCATCGCCCTCCTCTATGGCCTCGTGCAGGCTTTTGCAGAGCGGGGGATTGAATACGCGGCTGCCGGCGCTGTGCTGGCAGGCGTTTTAGGAGAGTTGGCCGCGCTAATCTATCTGCTGTTTAAGTTTAGAACCGTTGGACGCTATCGGTCAGACAGCTTAAAACTGCTGCGGGGACTGACCTACAGTAAGATCGATCTGGTTGAACTGCTCAGGACCGGACTGCCCCAGACCGGCAATCAGTTTTTTCGTTCGCTGCTGCGGGTAGTTCAGCCTACCCTGATTACCCGCAGCCTGCTTAAAACCGGCCTATCTGCTTCCGCTATTGCCGAGCAGTTCGGCATGCTGACTGGATATGTTTATCCACTTTTATTCTTCCCCGGTTTTATCAACTATTCCTTGGCTGTTGCCCTGGTTCCTGCCATAAGCGAAGCCGCTTCCCGCAACCGCATGCGGTTAGCTAACCGCCGCGCATCTAACGCTTTCCGGGCATCTCTGCTGGTGGGCGTACCAAGCAGCTTGATCTTATTCGTATTTGCTGAGCCGATCTTAACCCTGTTCTACCGGGCTCCGGAAGCCGCCGGCCTGCTCAGAGTAACCGCGCCATTCTACCTATTCCAATATTTCCACTCGCCGATGCAGTCATCGCTGATTGGACTCGGACGATCGACGACAGCTATGGTCAACAATATTGTTCCCAGGTGCATCGGGCTCGCTTTGATTTATCCCCTCGCGGTAACCATGGGCTGGGGTATTTATGGTGTTGCAGCGGCATCGAATCTAGCTGTAGTGCTGGAAACAGTTCTACACTACCTGGCTCTCCGGCACAGGATAGGTCCCTGTTTTCAATTTGCGGAAGCGGGTAAAATAATAGCCATCGGAGCTGCCGCCGCCTGCTTCAGTAAGTTTACTTATGACACGATCATAATGTATCAGGTATCGAAGTCAACAGCAGCCGTCTGGTCTGCCGCAGTGCTGCTGCTGATCTATTTTGCCCTGATTTTCATCACTAACACTCTGCGCTGGAGCGCAGTCTGGGTTACTTTTAAACGGAGATAGAATAAAATGGGGGCACAGGAAGGAGTTCCGAGGCATACAGCGAAGTGTATGCAGACAACTTTTTGGAGGTGCACTGATTGAGTTTAGAACAAAAAGCGATTGAGCTTGCCCAAATGCTGAAAGAAACAGAAGAATTTAAAGCGCTGACATCAGCTCAAACCAGAGTGAAGCTTGACCCGATTGCCGAGGATTTAGTAAGACAGCTGCAGCAGAGCCAGCAGGAGCTTTACATCATGCAGATGGAAGGCCGGGAACCAACTATGGAGCAAATTCAGCAGATCCAGCTTTTAGAAACGAAAGTTAAATCCAACCTAACATTAACTAACTTTGTCAAAGCCCAGGAAGCTTTCGGTCAGAAAATGAATGAAGTTAACGAAACAATAACCAAGGAATTGTTCAGCTAGCATAAAGAAGGACTGCCGTTTAGACCGACAGTCCTTTTTTCTTGCTAATTAGCAGCTGCAGCCGTAATTGTCACGGTATCCTGATAAATGCCGCTGGGGATCTGATACCAAGTATTCTGCGCTTCACCATTAGGGCTGAAGATTGCGCTTAAATCTACTGTGTGCTGACCCTGGTTTAAGGCAGACAGGGATTTCTTAATAGTAGTTGCAGAATTAGCTCCCGCTTGGATTTCGATATCACCAAGTTTGTACCAAACAAGTTTGTTTAGTTCTTCCACAGTGTCTCCAGATGAATTAAGGGGCCTAAAACCAACGGATTGCAGCGTCAGGACTAGATCATGATTCGCAGCGATAGTGATTGGAATCGACTGCACTCTTTTTCCAAAACCAGTATCATCACTAAAATCAATCTTAAGCTCAAGCTCGTTCGCTTCGCTTAGTATTTGCGCGAATGCTTCCACATGCACCTCTACTTTTACCACAGCCTTTAGATTTTCCGAAGCACTTGCACCAACACCTACAATGAGCAGTATAACTAGGGGCAGAATCAGCTTTTTCACTCGCATTGCCTCCTTATTCCCGACTACTCAATTACTAACTCTCGCTCAAAGCTCAATTCCTCGTTATTATCGAGCAGGATCGATAATTGTGCTAGATATCTTCCCGCTTCTAAACCGGATGCAAGACCTTCCACTGTGCTGGACCGAAGCGGCAGAATGTTTGCACTGCCTTCTGGCAGGGCCAGCTCAGCTCTAGCAATAAACTCACCGGCATCGTTGTAAATTACCAAAGTGACTTCTGGATTGAGAGGCACATTCCCGGTATTGGCTAAGTCCAGAGAAATTAGGTGCAGATCATCTTCATAAAGGGCTGAGCCGAGACTCCGCACTTCTAGATTATATTCATGCTCACCGCCCACAAGTACGGAGACAGGAATAGAGATCAGACCAAGGAAATCTTCTGTTTCAGCATCAAAGGCAGCCACGGCCAGTACACCATGGTAGCTGGCAGTCTCCGCATCCCGAGGAACCGCTGTCGTAACCACAATCCGCCGATTGCCTCTAGGCGGCAGGACAATTTCTTCAGCATTGCTGAGCTGAATCCATTCGATCAGGGAATAGGGATAGTCCCGCTCCACCTCCTCCAAACCGACAACCACCTTAATCGACCGTCCCAACTCGTTACTTACAAGCAGCGGCTGACTGCGCCTGCCGCCGGCATTAAGCTCCAGCGCGATTTGGTCAAGATCAAAGGACACTGCACCCAAATCGTCATCATCCGAAAAAACAAAATCCCCTGGGGCAATTACCATGTTCTCGGTTTTGATGATCTGACCGGTATCACCATAGCGGATAAACATTCTAATGTTGTATTCACCCGGTTCCAGCCTCTTGGTCACTGGGCCTGAAAATTCTACCACAGCTCCGGGGAAAATTCGAACTGATTCTAATCCGGATTCCAGTCCTGTCAAGCTGGTAAGAGGTATGCGCTCCACCAGGCGCCGTTCAGAATCGCGAATCGCCGCTTCGCCGGTAACTAAATAGTCCCACTGGGATGAGTTATGGATCAAGCCCCTGATTACTGGCTGTCCTGTTTCATCGGCTGCCAGATCAAATTCAACCAGCTCCGCGGTACGCCGAAGGCCGGGCCGATCAACGCGAATGTTGAGGCGGACAGCGTAGCGCACTCTAAACGTAATGCCTGACTGGACCATGGGTACCTGCGGCTCGACCATGATCACAGCAGTGTGGGAGCCTCCAGCAGAAAACGGTACTCTTACTGTACCGGAAACTTTAGCCTCGCTGCCCGGATAGACGTTAACCACGGTCTGATCCAGGGAAATCCAGCTCAAAGCCGGAAAGATCTCAGGATCACCGGGGTGGTACTCCAAACTGCCGTCAACCAACTGCACCGGCTGATACAAAGACAGGTGCACTACTTCTGCCGCTGTACCGGGACTGAGAACGAGCTCAAACTGCCCCACATCACCAGGTTTAAGATCAAGATCAATAACCAATGGCCTAACGCCGACTGCCGCAGCCCCAGCAGAAATAATTGCTAAAGACACTACCACTGCCATCACCATCAGAAACAGCCTTTTACTCAGCATAGACAGGACCTCCATCTTTTAACTATTTGGCTCTAGCACGAAATGAATCACACCCGTGTAAACCCCAGCGCGGTGCTCCCAACCAAGCTCAACCGCTACCTCTAGTTCAAAAATCTCGCTGGAATAACCTGACCCTTCAATTGTAAAACTGCTGCCGGATTTTCTCAGAATTTGCCCAGCGTCACCTTTAACCGAAATAGATATCTGATCCGGCTTAATCATAAACTCCTGATCACTATTACCGTCATCCTTTAACCCAGGTGTCGAAACGCCTAATTTCCAGTTGGGATGATTAGCGTCGACCACCAAGCGCAAGGATTGATCCCGATTATGGTAGACAGCGGGACCACTGTCTGCGTTTATGATCACTTTACTGCCGCTCTCCACGCCCAACGCTTGATAGGGTGCGATCTCCACAATGATTTCAATACTTGGTCCAGTGCCATTAACTGGCACCAGCCAGCCTGTATAAACGCCGGCAGGACCCCACGCCCCAGGCAGGAGCTGCAGTTTAACAAACTGTTCAGCCCCGCTTAGAGTGAACATAGCGCCATTACCCATTTTGCGCGGATTCAAGTCACCATCTATCTGGACGCGAAAATTACTGGGAGAGATGGTGTGTCCGTTAGGACTTATTAGTTCTGTCAGGTAATAACTGACCGAGCTGCTCTGCTGCGAGACATTTTCAGTCCGTTTAAAGTAAATCTCTACTTCATCCACCGGGTCACTTCCCGTTGGTTTCATTGCCAGCTCCAATCTAACTACCGGCAGATCTGCTTGATATAGATACTCCGCTTGAACTGCAGTTCCCAGCAGCATCAAACAGAGGAGCAATACCGCCGCACAACAACATCGCAGTAGCTTTCCCATAAGTGGTCCTCCTCAAACCTTCTAAAAGGAAAAACGCAAACCAAATGCCACGGCATTAATTCCTGCGCGATTAAACCTAACAGCCGCAACAGCGTCTGCACTCTCATCTACCGCGCAGGCTAGCTCAACCTCATGGTCTAGGTTAGCTTGAGCGAGATGGCCAAGATATCGAACACTCCACTCCGCTGCCTGATATGCGATCTCCCAGATCAGGCGGGGGTTAAGCCGAAAATCCAGTCCTACCAGATCAAATTCCACTGGCAGCACCTGCAATCCCAGAGTGATGCGGGAATAGTCAATCGCATCAGCCATACCTAACTGCAGCACCGGCTGCTCTTGACCTTGTTTAGCTAGCTGAACGATAAATCCCAGTTCCCGGTCGACTCCCAGTTTTGAGCCAACAAGAAAATACCAGTCATCGCGAAACCCTAGACCGCCGTATAGCTCGTTCAGGTCCGTTACCGGCAGATTAAGGGCTAAATCAAAGCCTAGCTCTGTCTCACTGAAACTGCCTAACACCACTATTTCCGCCCGCTGCTTGGACTGGGCAGGCTCAGCTGCAAACAGCAGACCCAGCTGCGACAGATCACCCATAGGCACTACCGCAGCGTCTTTTGGCAGCATCTCCGCTGTCAGAAGGGAAGCAGCTGCGTAGAGGGCAAAATATTGAACATCCGATCCATTTTGGCCGTTCACCCGGCGAGTAACAACCGCCAGAGGTGCGCTTGGCTTTTCCAGCAGCTGAGCTGTAATATCTGCCCCGGCTGTATAGCCCGCCAGATCTATAAACTCTAAATCAACTTCAGTCTCGATCCACTGGTTATACGTATCGATCCGAACCGGTGTTAAAGTAAGGTCAAGCAAGAAATTAGGAGCTTCTTCCGATTTAGTGAAGTGCTTTTCGTTTAGGCTGATAGTTAGGGGCTGTTCCGCCATGGTTACCATCCAAGCGCTGTACAAAAAGCGTGAGTCGGAATGGTCCGCTGTTCCATCAAGAATGCTGGCAAATCCGAACTGGTCTTTAAAACCTGTTGTTAAGAGTTCCTGGTCAAACACCAGCTCCCAGCTTCCCTCACCTGCATGTTCCGCATCAGCTGTGAATTCAGACTGAAAGCTGTGATCAACCACCGCCGACTGGTCCTGATCCAAAGCGACGAAATAGAATTCATAACCGATCAGAGGTCCGGACGCCAGAGCCGGCACCCCGAACAGCACAATTATAACTGCAGCTAAGAAAAGTTTCTTCACCTAAAAACCCCCTGTTTCCAGAATGGTAGGTGTAACGAAAATCAGCAGCTCTTTATCTCGAGTCCGCTCAATATCACTGCGGAAGAACCAGCGGATCAGGGGAATATCACCAAGGATCGGGACTTTACGGCTGTAATCGCCGCTGTCCTGCATGCTCATCCCCACCAGCATAGCTGTTTGCCTATCCTGAACTTTAATGGTTGTGGATACCGATGACTGCTTAACAATGATATCCGGTTTCGCTTCGTTGACAAAGTGACTCATTTCCGGAGCAATAGTGAGCATAATCTCATCATCGCCGACGATGCGGGGAGTAACCTTGAGACTGACACCCACATCAATCCGCTCCACCCGGGAAATGTTATCGCCGGCTGCCGAAAGCATCACAATCTGCCGATCGCCAATAAAAAGCTCAGCGCTGCTTCCTTCAGCCACAACAATCTTTGGATCAGCGTGAACCTTGGCTTCTTGGTTCTGCTCTGCCAGCTTTAACTGGGATAAAAGCGTGCCGTAAACGTCAAGGACCAAGGAAAGGGCACTACCGTCAAAATCCAAACTTCCTGTCCAGTCGTCGTTTTTGCTCTGTCCAGCCTGCATTGAGTAGCTGAACATTTTCGAGCCAAAATCCTTGAAGAAATCGGTGGAAACCTCGGTAACAATCACTTGGATCTCGATCAGCTGCTGCGGCTGATCTACAGCCTGAATCAGGTTCTTAATGCGCTCAAGCTCCGCCGGGGGCGCGGAGATTGTTACTATCCTGCTGTCATAACCCGCCTGCACATATGGGGATAAGAAAGCGGGCAG